>JANMVC010000682.1:0-2258 GCA_031392315.1 Pyrinomonadaceae bacterium
TTGTTGCCATAGGAGACCGCGAAAGCCACGAGCGCCGGCCGCCACCAGGCGCGCTGCCGGTAATAATGGCTGCGCGGACACCAGGCCCAGTAACCGTTGTAGTAAACCCAGCGCCCGTAGTGGTAAGGCGCCCAACCCCAGGGTTCATTGCCCACCCAGGTCCAACCGTAGGGCGCTACCCAAACCCAGCCGCCGTAACGGTAAGGCGCCCAGTCGTCATACTGGCTAATCGAACTCGAATGCGGCCGCCAGATCCAGCCATACTCATTCGCGTAGGTCCAATTGCCGTAGGCGTCCAGGTCCTCGGCGCCCCAGGTGTACTTGTCGTAATACTGCACGTCGTAACGCAGACGCTCGGCGAGATAGCGCTCGCGGTCGTCAACCCAGCTGTCCCAGGAATCCGATCCCGCCGCGATGAATTCCCAATCACCGGCGTCGGCGCCTTCCAGGATTAACTCGGCGGTGCGTCCGTCGCGCAAGGCGAAGCCGGAAGTTTCGGAATAGATGCGCGCGCGCCCGCCATCGCGGGCTGTTAGTCTGACGCGGCCTTCGCGCGAAACATCAACGCGGTAGAGCCCTTTCTTCTCGGCGGCCATGGTCGTCTTCGGCGCATCGAGTTCGAAGTATTCGTGGTCGCGATCAAACTTTGCCAATCTGATCGTGGCGGTTCCTTCGACCACACTCAGCGCCACGCCTTCGTCTCGCAAGGTGACGATGCGCAGGATTGAGTTGGGGCCGAGGCGCACGAAGTTGCGAGCGTCGATCTGAATCTCCGCGCGCCCATCGTTGGCAGTGGAAATAGCATCGCCCTCAACCAGCGGAAAGTTGAGCCGCACCCGCTCCCAGTCGTTATTGCCCGCGCGTTTCAGATTCACCTCGCCGGTGATCAAGCTAACGCGAGCGACACGCGCCTTCACGTCATACTCGTCCACTTCCTCGGTGTCGTCGGCGGGAGCCGCGCGCGCCACTGACGGTAATGCCAACACGGCAAAGCAACATGTCAGCAGGAACAGAAAGGTGATTGAAGAGAGATCTCGCCGTGTGGCTACGGCCGAACGATGGGTAGAACGCATAAGCTACGCTCCTTCTTATTCAGTTGTTTGAATCGTTACTCTTTGCGCGCGCGCTCAACGGAATTTTGGAGAGCCGGCAACAGGGTGCGCGTCGACGATAATCAAGCTGGCGGATGAAGCGGGGACGAGTGGCGCCGTGCGAAGCGCTTGCGAGCGTTTGCGCCCGTTGCTTTTCCACAGGCTTGATTCGTTGCCCGAGCGAGAGCAAGGCCTATGCCTGTGGGAATTTTGTGGGTTGTGCGCCTGCTGCGCAGGCTCGTTGAGTGGGCTGCCTAACTCAACAGTTGTTTTAGGCGATGTTTAGAGCGGCGAAGTCTGAGAAAAATGACGAGTCGCGCCCGAGAAGGTGCAGGATTAACACGATACGGTGCGTAGTAGTAGGTTAGAGGTGGATCGTTTCAACGATTCGAACCAGCCAGTTTCTTATGATCAACTTCGGCGGCGATAAAACCGAAGCTGGTCCACTGGTCCGACGTCAGTATCTGCTGAAACAGATTGCGAGCCTCTCCGCGTTGGCCGTTATAGCTGTACCAATTTCCAATGCCGTAAAGAATACTGTGCGCGCCCGGCGAGTTTCCCTGTTTCAGCGCCTCGGCCTCTAAGGCCTCGACCGAGACCAGACCCTTGTACATCAGGAGCAGACGGTAGTAACCGTCGTTTTCAATGATCTCCATCCCGGGGCGAATTGTCGCGAGCACCTGCGCCGCTGCCTTGGCGCGTTGCAAGCGACGCAGCGTCATGTAGAGCCAATGACCGGTGGCGACCAACGCATCCGGGTTCTTCGAAACCTTCAGGCACTCGCGATAGCTCCGCAGCGCTCGATGATTTTGGCCACTCAGGTAATAAGCGAGCCCGAGGTGATACCAGATGTTGAACTGCAACGTGCCGGTCGGAATATTTCTGGCGTTCGGTTGGCCATCGGGCTCAACCTCATCTGGCTTTCCTTTTGTCAGTACAGCAGCTTTCTTTAAGTCGTCGATCGCAAGTGCAAACTTGCGAAGCGTGATGTATCTGTGACCGCGATGGCGATAGAGCCTCGCGTCCCGGGGAAACTTTTCGATCCCTTTTGTGTAGACTTCGATGGCCTCACGAAAGCGGCCCGGATAGGCGAGCCGGCGTCCGAGCCAGATGATTGCGTCCGCGTCGTTGGGGTTGGCGTCGTAACGCGCCCGCGCCGCGGCGAGC
>JANMVC010000025.1:0-8408 GCA_031392315.1 Pyrinomonadaceae bacterium
CCCGACGGTACGCCCCCAGCGATCGCGGGAAGCCTGGTGATGGAGCCGGGCGAGATTCCGGCCCAGGCACCGAGCACCCAGGTGCGGGTGTATCGCGAGATCTTCACGAGCCAGGCGCCATTGGCAAACTGATAGAAGTCCGCGCACGCCGCCGTGTTCTTGTCCATGCTCGAAGGATCGTAGCCGCGTCCCTGGCCAAACACAGTGCTGATCCCAACGACTGCAAGCAGCACCACTGCGGTGAAAACTTTCAAAGAGTTCTGCATTTCGACTGTCTCCAATGTGTTGGTTTTTCGATGTCGCCCTACGCCGTCGAGCGAAGCCGCAGTGTCTCCGACAGATCGCGCAACCGAGTTGCGGATTCGCAGTTACTACGTCTCCCAGATAAATTAGTTTCCCTTTGACTGCCGTTCAACTCGCGGTTTTGAATTATTTTGCGCTGAAATAATGGAATGTTGATTTGAATTTTGGAAACGAGCTTCGCGCCGAAGATAATCCATAATTCCGTCTCCTTGGCGCACTGAAATTATTGTCTGGCCAATCTACTTCGTGCTAAAAGATGCGCACTCATCTGAATGTGCGAGTCGCCGACCTGGGGCCAACGGCCGTAACGCTGGGAGCGCAGGCATCCTGCCTGCAAACGCGAGCGGAGCTCGCGAAATCCGGTTCGCGTTAGCGCGCTCATTGCAGACAAGATGTCTGCGCTCCCAGGGATCAGGCTAATGTCAAACTCAGCGCGGCAGACAGTCAACCAGCCATTCATAGCGATCCACTAAATCACACGAACTAGCACGAATTAAGGTCTCTTCTTTCGTGCGCCCTTCGTGTAGTTTCGTGTGCTTTCGTGGACCGTATTGGTTTGCAGGTTCAAGCTTCGATGGTTGCGTTCTTAGAACGCGCGCCTTCGAGGAACTTGATTGAGGATTCGCGGTATTCGTCTTCCTTCAGAGGAAACTCCGCCATGCCAGGTGGGACTGGCTTGCCCATCTCGTCAATCCACCTGACTAGCCCATCGTTATAGAAGTAGAAACGGTTCTCCTGAGTCGCCACCACTTTCCCGCTCATCGGCCGGTCGTAGCGATAGTCTTTCCGGAAAACAAAAATCAGTTTGCCCTTCGCGTAATAATATTCCTCGGTTGCCCTGCCGCCTTCGCCGTAATGGGTAGCAACTATCTTAACGATTGCCGGGCCATCGAAATAGGCTATCAACTCGCCGCCTTCAAGCGAGAAGCCGGACAGCTCCTTCTTAACTTTCCGATAGCGGGAAACGCGCTTGTTAATTGCTGCGTACTGCTGGCGAATCGACTGGATTGCGGCGGCGGTCTGCGGACCGCCGGCGTCGGTTTGCATCGGGCCAGAATTGTTCGCCGCAGTCTGCGAAACAAATGAGAACAGACACAGCATTGCGATTAGGGCTTGCCGACTTGGTTTCATATTTGATCCTCTTTACTCGGTGGGCGCCCTCGCACGCAACCGCCGCAGGCGCGAAGTTTTTATACTTAAGGCTCGACCGGAATTTCCTATTTCGCGCTACGCGCTCATTGCGGGCGGGACGCCCGCGGTTCCAGCAGATGCGTTGAACGTTAAGCTTCGACTAGTTCACCTTCGTGCGCACGCAAGAATTCGTAAGGTTCAACAATCTTCCCCGCGATCGCTGAGGCAGCGACGACGTACGGCGAGGCAAGATAAAGTTTGCCGGGCCCGCTGCGGCCGGGGAAGTTGCGATTCTGGGCGCTGACGGTGACGGTTTCGGCGGACGGGGATGCGCCGGGACCCGCATTGATGCATGCGCCGCAGCTGGGATCGATCAACTCGGCACCGGCCTTCTCAAAAATTTCTAGGTACCCTCGGCTACGCGCATACTGCTTGATCTTCTGCGACCCAAATTGCAGGTAGAGATGAACGCCGGGGGCGACACGCTTGCCCTGGTCCAAAGCGCTCTGCAACACCTCGGCGTACATATCCATGTCGGCCATCTTGCCGCCGGTACACGAGCCGCCGTATGCAGCATCGATGCGCACCTCCTGTTCGAGTGAGTCGATAGGAATTCCGTTGCGCGGATCACCTGGCAACGCCACCATCGGACGGATTTCGTCGAGATCGATTTCAAACGTAGCCGCATACTCCGCATCCGGATCGCTGAAAGTAAATCCCTTACGCACTTCGTCCCTATCAAGATCGCCGAGTCCGCGCGACCTTACGATGTAGTCCAGCGTTGCTTCGTCCGGCTCGATGATTCCGGTAGTGCCGCCGGCTTCGACGGACATGTTGGTCAAGGTGGCGCGTTCATCCATCGCCCAGTTTTTCAAATCGTCGCCGGCAAACTCCAGCACCTTGCCGATGCCAAGGCTTGTCTTCATGTACTCAGAAGCCAGAATAACCAGCATCACATCTTTCGCCGCCACATCTGATCGCTTCTTGCCTTTCAAAACGTAGCGCACCGTCTCGGGAACGCGGATGCGAATGTCCTTCGCATACCACGCGTTGGCCATATCGGTAGAACCAACTCCAAACGCAAAGCAACCAAGCACGCCGGCCATGCACGTGTGCGAATCCGTGCCGATCACAATCTGTCCCGGCAGCGCCAGGTCTTCGACGACGGCGTTATGACAGATCGCGTCGGAACCGCCATCGGGATTCTCGCCGTAAAGTTTGATTCCCTGCTTGGTGGTGAAATCTTCCTGCGTCGTCGCCAATCCATTTGCGCGTTCCAGCAAGCCCATCTCGCGATGCTTCGGCGACATCACCTTGCCGAGAAACGTCAGGTGATCGCGAAACGCAAAAACTGATTCCGGCTCCGAAACGCGCGCGTCCGGTCCCAGTGCTTGTTTCAGCAGCGACTCCGCCATCGGTGTTACATACTCGTGCGAGAAGCGCACATCGGCCACGGCAAACAGAGCATCCCCCGGCTTGACGGCCTCGACCCCAATCTGTCCGGCGCGCACAAACGCATGCCGCGCGATAATCTTTTCAGTAATAGTCATTGGTCGCGATTGCGTGTTCAACGCCGGCGGGGTCACTTCGCCCGCAAGCCGCGCTTTGTTGTAGTTGAACAGCCCGCCGTGCTCGACGATCGATTGCGAAATCGGATCCAATCCGTCGGTAAACTCGGCGAGCGGAATCTCTTCGCCGTTGCGAATGCGCGCGACGAGACCAAGATCGGTCGAGGTCAACAAGCCGATGTTTTGAGAATTCTGCCCGTAGATTTTCTCGATGCTTTTGGCGATGACGAGTTGAAGACCGGCAGACTTTTCGGCATAGGGCGCCGTCTCCCGAGATGAGCCACAGCCTTTTGATAAACCTGAAACCACCACAGCGAAGCCGCCCGTTTTGATTTCGTCTTTCTTCACCGCCGCGTCGCGCATGCCGACATAGACGTATTGGCCCAACGTCTCGTCGTAATAAAAACAAACCCAGCCGGGCGTGATCTCATCGGTCGAGATGTTGCTCATCAGCGGCAGGTCGTCGTTAGTTAAACGCGCGGCGAGCTCCGCCTCCAGACGTCCGCGGTCATCGCCGGCGGCCTCGAGTTGTTGGCGAATCAGGGAAGTGTCTTCGGTTAGAAAGAGAATGCGGCCGGTGAACTTTATTTTCTCGGGCAGCGGGGTAACCTTGTCGGAACTCATCAATACTCCTGGCTGAAATCAGTGCGTAAATTATGAATGACTCATTATAGCCTTGCCCTAAGCAAAGCTTCGAATGGCTCTTTGTGTCTCCAGTCCCGAGTCTTAAGTCTTGAGTCCGGGTCGAACCGCAGACTGAGACTCCAGACTGAAGACTCTAGGCTCTTTCCTCATACTGCATCGCGCCCACGACATTGCCCTCCGTGTCTTCGAAGAAGACGAGCGTGCCGACCGTGGGAATGTGAAACTTCGGCATCACGATCTTCCCGCCGTTTGCTTCCACCGCGGCGATGGTGTCGTCGATTGAGTCAACGCCGATCGTGCATTCAAATCCGTGCATCGGTTTTCCTGCCACGATCTCTCGCCGCCCCTGGAGTGCTCCTTGCACGCCCGGTTCGGCTTCAGTTCCCGTCTTAATCAGAAAGAATCCGGGCGGACCCCACGGCGTAAACTGCCAACCCATCACCTGCGCATAAAACTTGCGCGCGCGGTCCGTGTCGTCGGCGTGAACGGCGAAGTGCTTGACGTTGTTCGGCATGTTTTCTATCCCTTCTTCTCAAGGTTAATCGCGTGACGAAGTGGTAATATCACTCAACACTAAGCGAGGTAAAGCAACTTACAACACCTAAGGAGACGCTCTTCATGTTGACCAGACGAAGCGCGACAGCAGCCGCCGCGGGAATTCTCTTCCTGGTATCCAGTTTAGCGGTGATGGCGCTGGGCTCTAAAGCCGATCCCTACCTGAAGTCAACGCGAACGCAACTCATGAAAGCGCGAGCTTGTCTGATTGCCGGCGAAGACGACAAGGCCGGACACCGCAACAAGGCCATTGCCTTCACTTTCACGGCTATTGCTGAGGTTGAAGCAGCCATGAAGTCAAACAACCATCATGCTCAAACCGGCGAAGTCTTCTCGACGCCAAGCTCTATTGCGACGACTCTTCCGCGCAACAACATCGAGCAGGCTCTCATTCATCTGAAACAGGCCGGGGAAAATTTGGGCGCCGCCGCGCCCGACCAGGGCGGCCACCGCGCAAAGGCGATGGAAGCCATCGATAAGGCAATCGTTGAGGTCGAGAAAGCCATCACGCCGGGCGCTTAGATCCTCCCCGACCGCGCGGCAAGATCCGGCACTGGGTGCAGTTTGGAATTGGGTTGGATTCGCAAAGCGCCGCATAGCAAACTGCAACCAGTCGCTCCAGATCTTGTTTTAGTTCGCACAAAGTGGGTAACATGGACCACTTCCGTCTGGGCCTCGCGGGGCGCTCTTTTCAAAACAACAGAGAAGGAGAAGAAACTTTTATGATAAGTAGACGACTTGTGTCAGGCAGCTTACTGACGCTCCTGGCTTTTGTGGCAATTAGCTACGCGCAGCAGCCTTTCATGAATGCGGCGCGAACCGACCTGCAACAGGCGAGAGCGCAGCTCAACGCTGCTACGCACAACAAGGGTGGTCATCGGACGAAAGCCATCGGCTACATTAACTCGGCGATAGCTGAAGTGAACGCCGGTGCGCGTTTCGATCGCCGCCATAATCACGCTCAGATTTCGTTCGGCACCGTGGCGAACACGACAGCCGATCAACCGCACATGCAGCGCGCGCTCGCCAATCTCCGCCAGGCGAAGAGCAATCTCGAGCGGGCCACCAACGACAAGGGCGGCCACCGCGTGAAAGCGATTGGCTACGTCAATTCGGCCATCGATCAAGTGCAGAAAGGCATCGACGCGGGCGATTAGATCCAGGCCGCAGCAGTTTCAAAATCAAGGACAGCCCGCTCTTGCTGACCTACGCGCGCTGGCTGTCCTTTTTACAATAATCTCGCGGTTCTGCACCGGCCCGTTAGTGTCACTAGACCTCAATGCTGCACATTCATAACGGCGACTCAACCGCCGACACGGCAAAACAATCCGATCTTCCTGGCGAGCATTTCGCGTTTCGCGAGGCCTTGATCGAAGGCCCAACTCCCGCTGGGCTTGACGCCAACGAGTGGCGCCGGGTGCGCGCCCAGCATTTGTCCGATGCCTACGCGGCTCTCGAACAAACCGAACAAGAGTTACGAGAACAGGAACGCAAGCTGGCAACGTTTGCAGAGCACGACGAAGCTGTTCTCTGGTTTGAACACGATCTCTTCTGCCAGATAAATCTGCTCTACTTGCTTGATTGGTTTTCGCAGCAAGAACATGGACAGACGAAACTCAGCCTCGTTTGCATAGATCAGTTTCCCGGCGTGGCGGACTTTCGCGGCCTGGGCCAGCTCAATCGGGAGCAGCTCGCTTCGTTGTTTCCCGGACGGAAAGAAGTCACGCCCGCAGAGATGAATCTCGCCAGTTCGGCCTGGCAGGCTTACTGCTCACCGAATCCAACCGCGATTGCAGATTTCATCGAGACCGACACGGCGCCGCTTCCTTTTCTGCGCGCGGCGCTGTTCGCTCATCTCCAGCGTTTTCCTTCCATCAAAAATGGTTTGGGCGCGATTGAGAACACCGCACTGGAATTAATTCAGAATGGAGCAAAAGGCTTCCCGGATCTGTTTTCGCGTTTTGGAGCAGCACTGCCGATCTATGGCCTCGGCGATGCGCAGTTTTGGCTGGCACTAAGGCGAATGACACTCGCGAAGCAACCGTTGGTGACAATGGCGGAACTGCGCGGCGACGATCAGGCGGACGCTTCGACGCGAGGCTCGTTTGCAAATGCCAGTTTCGAAATCACGGAGTTAGGCCATTCGGTGCTACGCGGCGAAGCGGACTTTGTCACACTTAACGGCCTCGATATGTGGCTGGGTGGCGTACAACTCGATGGTGTGAAATCCCTATGGCGTTGGGACGAACGGTCTGGCCGGATTGTGTCCAAATAAACCTGCTGAAAGACTTCCCAAAAGAAGGAGTTGCTACATGGCACATTCGAGTTATCTCATTCTCTCCTGCGATGGTGGCGGCATTCGTGGTCTTGTCCCCGCCTTGCTGCTGCAAAACCTTGATCAGGAACTCGGTTTTCTCAGCCGGGTCAACCTGTTTGCCGGCACGTCCACCGGCGGCGTGATAGCGGCGGGTCTGGCCAGCGAAGTGTCGATTGCGACTATTGTCGATATTTATATGACCAAGGGCGCGGAGATTTTCAAGCCGTTCAAGTTTTTGGGGCCGAAAGCGCGACCAAAAGCGCTGACTAAAGTACATCCCCAGGCCTTGTCGCTGCCGGCGGATCTGCTTCATGTGAAATACAGCAACGCGGGTCTGAAGAAACTGATCTCGCAAACCTATCCCGCAACCAAAAAACTCAGCGAGCTCAAACGTCAGCTCATGGTAACCACACTGGACCTCTATCAAACGGAACAAAAGGGATGGGTGCCAACTACGTTCACAAATCTGCCCGGATCGAAGAGTGCCGACGTTACCGTGCTCGACGCCGCGCTTTCGACCAGCGCCGCTCCAATCTACTTTCCGCCGCATGTCTTCTCGCGCAAAGGTGAAAAGCATGCCTTCGCCGATGGTGGAATTTTTGCAAATAACCCCAGCATGCTGGCCGCGGCGAGCGTGATCGCTTCCGGTACTCTAAAACGCGCGGGCCTCGCCTTCCCTGACATCAAACTACTTTCACTGGGTACAGGATTTACGCTGGATGGGATCCCGAACAAGAATCTGCTGCCGCCGGATTGGTATGGAATTCTTGCCTGGCTCTCGCCAATCACCCGCGCGCCTACGCCCGAGCTTCCTCTGGTTGCCGCGTTGATGGACAGCGTTTCCGACATTAATAGTTTTCAATGTGCGCAAATCCTCGGAAACAATTTTCGCCGCGGCAATGTGCAGCTCACGCAAACGATCGATTTGGACGACTATCAGAAGGTGGCCGAACTAAAGAAAATGACGGAAGCCTACATGGCCTCAGCAGAATGGAAAGAAATAAAGCAGTGGGTAGGACAAGAGTTCGTCGGTTGACTTGGATTGCGGCGAGCTCGCCTGCTATTCACTATTCATTGTTTACTACTTACTATTCTTTCTATGGACATTGAATCCGTTCGCAAGTTTTGCCTGTCGTTGCCTCACGTCACTGAAGATGTGCAATGGCAAAGCGATTTGCTCTTTCGCATCGGCAACAAGATGTTCGCCGTTGTTGGACTGGAGCCGTCGTCTGACCATTGCATGTCGCTCAAGTGCACGCCCGAGAAATTTGCAGAGTTGACTGAGCGAGAGGGCATCTTGCCGGCGCCATACGTGGCCCGCTACCACTGGGTGGCGCTCGAGCGTTTCGATGCTCTACCTGAACCTGAATTGAAGTCGCTGCTGACGAAGGCGTATGAATTGGTGCGGGATAAATTGCCGAAGAAAATCAGAGAGGGACTGGAAACGCAAACGAACGCTCCTAAGGCGCGCCCAAAGCGTCGTTAGTCAGCGGGCGCCTACTAATACTGAAACCTCCTGCCAGGTCAATCGTACTTACTGCCAGGTAGTGGGTTCACTTGGAACTATTCCAATTCTCATTAACACCTGGCTTCAGCCAGGTGATTGGTACGTGGATTTTCCATGAACCGTTTCAACAGCAAATATATATTTGACTCACCGAATTGAATAAGCGCGCGGATGTCGGTGCAAAGGTCCGAAGGACCGGCATTAAATAGCCACGGCCGTGAGGCCGTGGATAGGCGAAGCAAAAATGGTTGAGCGCCGCAGGTGCGGCACTAATGAATTCAGCGCACCAAGAGTGCCGGCCCTGCGGGCCTCGACTTCAATTCCAGGTTTTGATCCACGGCCTTACGGCCGCGGCTACTGAATGCCGCGCCTTCGGCGCTCT
>JANMVC010000185.1:0-2143 GCA_031392315.1 Pyrinomonadaceae bacterium
AACTGCTCATGCAGCATCACCTTTTCGATGATGATCGCCACCTGCGACGCCAGCAACATCAACACCTCGAGATCGTCGGTGGAGTATGCATTCAGTTCATCGCTCTCAAGATCGAAAACGCCGATCACTTCGGTGTTGGAAATGATCGGCGCCACCATCTCCGAACGCGTCTCCTGCCGCGCGTTAACATACATCGCTTCACGGCGCACGTCGGGAGTGCTAATGGGCTCTGCGGTGAGCGCCACTTGGCCAATCAGGCCTTCACCAAGTTTCAAGTGAAGGTTCGACAACTCATCAAGGTCATAGCCTCGGATCGCTTCGGCCTGGAAAACGCAGGGCTCCCCCCCGGCAGCAACCACCTTCTCATCCTCACATTTGACCAGGAAAATACCCGCGGCATCGTAGGGAATCAGCGAGTCGAGTGTGTCCATCACCAGGTTGAGGACTTCCTGGAGGTCGAGCGATCGGCTGATTTTCTTGGTGATGTCGAGGAGCATGCGCAGCTTGTCCGTGGTGGTTAACCCAGGCAAGGACAGCTCTTTGATGTGTTCAGTCATGGAATCTGAAGGACGTCAGTTACAGTCTAACCATTAACACATAAGTATAAGCGTTTAGACCGAAAGCTTGAAGTAGTACCACACGAAGCGACGCTAAAAAGGACTTTGGTTCGTGTCATTTTGTGTTCATTCGTGGATCGTCCTGGTCTCCTAAAGCGTGGTCCAATTATTTACAGTCGCTGATAGTTTCAAATAGTGACGCCAGCCGTGTGCGCCGCGCAGTAAGTCCGCCACAGCCGCGTTACCTTCAGCCGATACTCGACAAGCTCCCGGCTAACCCGAAAGTGTCTGGCAATCTGCGCTGAAGTCTGACCTTTGAGAATGCATCGTCTTAGCGAAGCGTAGGGCACGAGCGCCGCAGCGCCTGTGCCGTAGGCGGCCTCTTCGTCTGCTTTCCGGTAGTCACGCGAACTCGTGCGGCCGCGCGCGTCTTCCGTGACCACGTGCAGGCGATTCGCCTGGTGTCCCAAAAAGACGTGCGATATTTCCTCCATCAGTGTTGCGTTGGTTCGGAGTCGACCGTGTGTAGGATTCAAAATAACAATCTTGCGGCCATCCGGCAGCGCGCGCGAAGTTGCGCCGCCTGACCACGCCTCCGATCCGGAACCAAGCAAATGCTCACGCGTCTGCGCGCTCAACCCGTTAATTTGATCGAAATCCAACACGAACAGGTTGGCGAATTTCGCCAAACGAAAAGGATCGAGCGGGGCGTCAGGGCGAACTCGGGCAAAACTGCGAAAGCCCATGGCGCACAACTCAAACTGCCGCCACTTTTCACCCGGCGGTAACTCGTAGTCGTTCATGAACGAAATTATAGCGTGGAATTCTGGCGAACCAGGCAGCAGCCCGACTAGGGGAGTCTACTGGGTTTCCTTTGGCGGCGCTTGCGAACCCTTTGCGGTGAAGCAACGCCCTTGCTGACGCGCGGGCTTCTGCTCTGAACTCAGCGGCGTTTCTTGGAAGTTCTTCCCGGATCGGTGCGGCTGAATTGTGAGTAGGCCACGCGAAACACTTCCGACAGTGCGTCGGCAGTTTCACGAGTGAGGTTACGATCGGCGCGCAAGTGGGCTTCGACAATTTCCGGGGTCGACTCGCTGGGAAAATAGACTACGGCTTTGGCTTCGCCGCTTTCGGTAGACCGTCCGGTCAGGATTCTTTCCAGTGGCATGTCCAACCATGAGGTAAGCCGCGCGATGTTATCGGCGTCGGGCTTGCCGGTACCGTTCTCGATGCGCGAAAGCGTCGAGGCAGAAACGTTGGTCTGGTCCGCCACGTCGCGCAAACTCAACTCGAGCTCTTCCCGTCGCCGCCGAATTGCGCGCCCGAGTTCCTCAGTATTGATTAACGACTTCACCGCTCGTGTCATAGATGGCCCAAAATGCGTTTCACTTTCTGGCTGCACCATACCACAAGCCGGTTTTAGGTGCAACACCGTGTTTTATAGCTGAAACGAGAGATACTCTGACAGTTCAAAAGAGTCTGACGCTGGGAGCGCAGGCTTCCAGCCTGCCCGCGTCTGGGCCGGAAGGTTCGGTTGGCTGCGTCCGCTCAGATAAAATTTGGGACAGAAAAAAGCTTGACTGGGC
>JANMVC010000567.1:0-18058 GCA_031392315.1 Pyrinomonadaceae bacterium
ACATTTTCTTCGCGCGAGAAGGAGTTTCTGATGCGGCCCAGCGGTGTGGTGTAGTCACCGGACCTCTGTCCGCCGCCGTTGGCCCAAAATAAATATTTCTCGGTGCCGTATTCGACGCCGGCGCTGGTGGCGGCCTGCCCGCCATTCGTACTGCCCACCGCCGTTAGGTAACCGTTGATTCCTTGGTGCGCGCTATCGTGGCCGGTGACGGCATTGACTACGCCGCCGATCGCATTGCTGCCATAGAGCAGCGTGGCGGGACCTTTGACAATTTCAATCCGCTCGACTGTCAAAACGTTTAGCGGCTCGGCGTGATCGCCCGACTCAAAACCAAGTCCGCCGATTCGGTTGCCATCCTGCAAAACCAAAACGCGATCGCCATCGAACCCACGAATAACCGGGCGCGCAGTTCCCGGCCCAAAGCTTCGTTTCGAGATTCCCAGCTCGCCGTCGAGCGACTCGCCCAGCGAGACCGGACTCTTTTTTGCCAGGTCAATCGAACCGATTACCTCCACCGACTGAATCGAACTGGAGACTGCCTGCTCTGTGCCAGTCGCCGTCACGGTTACTTCTTCTTTCAGTCCGCCTAGTTCAACGCGGAAATCAAGCGTCGCGGCTTGGCCCGCGGCAATCTCAATGCTGCGGACGATGTCGGGAACTCGATCCAGATGGGCTACCACATCGTAGCGACCCGGTGGGAGATTTTGGAATTGATAGCTTCCCTGCTCGTCGGTGCCAACGGTTTGCTTCAATTGAAGAATGGTGATGAGGACGTTATGGATCGGCTGGCCACTCTCGCCCAGGGTTACCGTGCCCTTAAGCGATGCGCCGGCTTGGCCATGGACGGGCCAACTCAAAATCAAACCCAGGAACATTATGACGGCGAACGAGACAGCGGCCGTCAAAGCAGTGCTGCAAAAACTACGGATCATGGTTTTACCTCTTATTTCGTCGCAACTAATCGGAAACTGCATTCCACCCCAGGCAACGGACTAACCGGGGGCCTGGGAAGTAACCATCTCCGAAAGCTGTGAGACGGCGGAAAGCAGCATTAATTTTTGCTAAGAGGTAAAAGGCGGAGCGCGACCCGCGTGGGGTCTGATGATACGAGTGGAAAAAAGGGCCGAGGTTTTAGGTGAAGAACGGAATCGTATTTGGACAGACGAACCATCTTCGCGTTCGCCAGCGAGCGAGGTAGAGAAATCGTGTTGGAGCTGACAGATGAGGCAATCGCTACAGCCTGTCAAACTACTCTGCAGGCCAGTGTCCGTCTCGGGACTTGAAATCGGAGCGCTCTGCCCGGAGTTGGCGCGCGCGGCAACGTTTCCGTGCCTGTGTGCAGCTTCAACGGTCGTCCCGTAGACGATCAAGCTGAGCAGCAGCAACGCCAGCGCCCGCGAAAACACTGCGCGCGAGCGAGTTATGTTTGGAAGTGGCAATCGGTTCACGTGTTTAAGCAATCCCTGGGTGTAACTCAATATAGGAACGCCGATCGCCGTTGTCAAATATGCTCGAAACATGTTAACGCGCTACCTTTACCTCAGGTCGCGGCGGGGTGCGCGCAATCCGAGGCTTCGTCGCCTTCCGTGCCGAAGTTATTGCCTTCCGATATTGCTGTCCTCATGCCGGCAATAAGTGTTCAGGTGCCTCGCTCAAGGTTCTGGTTTATATTCTTCGGAGGACAAATTTGTATGAAGCGCTTACTCATTGGTCTGTTGTTTATTCTCGCTCTGGCGATGCCGGCGTCGGCGCAGAGCACCGCTGTCCGGCTGGAGGGGCAGGTTGTGTGCTGCGCGGAATGCTGGGCGCAGGCGGATCGCACCAAAGTTGAATTCGGCACCGCGGCAGATTTGTTGAAGTCGCAATCGTGCGTGGCCGGCGGCGACCCGACGCTGCTGGCGGTGCGCGAGGGCGACAAGTTCAAGCTCTATCAGTTGCAGCCGGCGAAGTTTTCACCAGGAAAGAACTGGTTGGAGTTTATCGGCAAACGCGTCGCTGCTACCGGCACGGTGCAGAAGAAAAAGAACGAGAGTGTAATTCGCGTCGACGCATTAGAGGTGCTGGCGCCGAGTTTGGCGGAGCAGGAAGCGGCGAAGGTAGTTGGCAGCGAAGTGGAGCTAACGCTCAAGGATCTTTTTGGTAACGCGCAAGGTCTGGCTGCGCTTAGAGGCCGCATCGTGATTTTGAATTTCTGGGCCACCTACTGCATTCCGTGTCGCGCGGAAATGCCTGACCTCGCGGCGATTCAAAATGAATATGCGGCGCTGGGCGTGCAAGTGGTTGGCGCATCGACTGACGAAGTTGGGGACCGCGCAAAAGTTTTGCAGTTTGTGAAGGAGACGAAAGTCAACTTTCCGATTTGGATGGGCGCCACTACGGCCGACATGATGCGCTTTGGATTGGGCGGGGCGTTGCCCGGAACTGTCGTTATCGGGCGAGACGGGCGGATCGCGAAAGTGATTTCCGGCGTCGTCAATCAGGCGGACCTGAAAAAGCAGATCGACACAATGCTTGCCGCAGGGGAACCGGCGGCGACGAATGAACCAAGACAGGAACGCGGTGAAGTGGTGGCGGCGGCGAAACAAAAACCGAGCGAGGCCCACGCGGCTTCTTCGGTGCCGAGTTGACCACTTTGACCTGGCGAGGGCCGCGCCGTGAGCGGGGCAGGAAACACAAGCGAATATAAATGGACGCTCGGGGTGAGATTGCTGACCAACCAGATTCCGCGCGCCGCGGTCCGCACCACGTTGACCTACAGGTTTCATCCGCGTCTGCAAGCGGGCGTGGAATACAATCCACGAGTGGGCGAGGTTGGGGTGATTGGAAACTTGTTGGTGCTGACCGAAACCGCGCGGCGGCCGGCGCTGATGATTGGCACCAGCACGGATCGCATCGGCACGCCGTCAGGCCAGTCGTTCTACGCCACCTTCAGTAAGAACCTGAAGCGCGAAACAGGGCTGCCAATTGCGCCTTACGTTGGCGCGGCCTATGGCACTTTTGACGACCGGCTGCGGCCAGTTGGTGGTTTGAATGTGTCGCTCAGCGAGAAGTTTTCGATTTTGGTGACTTACAATGGATACAACGTGCATCCGCTGCTGACGTTCAGCCATAACCGGCACGCGCTTTCATTGGTGATGGTGAAGGGCCGCAACCCCGGCATGAGTTACAGCATCGCGTTCTAAAGTGTTCGATAGGAGCTATTTCATGAGCAGGAATTATTTCTTAACTGGCGCCATTCTCCTTGCGTTGATTGCCGTGGGCTGCAATAGCGAGGCTCCGGATCAAACCGCAAACAAGACGAGTGGCGAGCAGGCCATTTCCCGATCGGCCACGCCGGCGATGACCGATTCGCACGCGCATGACACCGCTGCCGCGCGTATCCCCGCATTCCAGATCGATGCGGCGAGTTTGAACAATCTCGGCCCCACGCTGCCGGCCGAGAAGTTTGTCGGCAAAACTCGCGAGGCCTACAAGGCGGTGAAAGAAATTCCGCGGACCATTGCACAGCTTCCGTGCTATTGCGAATGCGACGTGGGCTTCGGGCACAAGAGTCTCTACAGTTGCTACGAGGACGACCACGCTTCGCATTGCGCCGTCTGCGTTGATGAGGTGCTGCTGGCGTATCGTCTCCAAAAGGAAGAGAAACTAACGCCCGAGCAGATCCGCGAACGCATCATTGCGGAGTATTCAGCACAGCGATGATGCAGGTATCTCAAGCTGATCCATAAATCACTCTGTCCTTCTCCTGCTGGCATAGCTCGTGCACTCATGAACGGCTGAGGACTGGTGTCTGCAAGGCAACTTGTCCCAGCGTTACACAATTCTGCGAACAAAATCGGCAAGCTTGGACACACGAAGCGCTTTCGTAGAGCTGAAGGCTTACCTGCCCCCGCCGGAGCCGCGGCGTTTCACCCACCAGCCTCCCAGAATGCCAGAGCGTTTCACCCTGCTTGCCATCGATTATAGAAACTCAGCGTTTCTCCTGCGAAAGAATCAAATATGGCCCCACCCAAACTGTCACGTCTGATCTACAGCAGCGATGCAGTCGCCGGACTCAAGGCTCCAGATCTGAAGCGAATATTAGAGAAGGCGCGCGTCAACAACGCCAAGCAATCGATCACCGGAATGCTACTTCACACCGCGGGTAGTTTTTTTCAGGTATTGGAAGGCGAGGAGTCAGCATTGTTAGAACTGTTTGCCGTCATCAGCTCAGATCCGCGTCATACGCGAGTGACCAAAATCATTCAGGAGCCGATCCCGCAACGCGACTTTGGCGACTGGACGATGGCTTTTTCAGACGTTGATCCGGATGAACTCGACAACATCGCCGGCAGCAACGATTTCTTTCAACAAGGTGAGTCGTTCAGCAACCTTAAGCCGGGGCGGGCCAAGAAACTGCTGGCTGCCTTTGCCAAGGGTCGCTGGCGCGCTCGCTTAGAGGGAGGGTCGGTGTGACCGCAGCCAAACAGCAGACTGAGGTCGACGGCATCGACTTTACCTTCGCCTTCCAGCCGATTGTCGACTCGCATACGAACAAGGCTTACTCCCATGAAGCACTGGTTCGGGGGCTAAACAATGAATCGGCGTATCAGATACTGCAGCAGTACAGCGGTCGCGAGTTGACCGTGTTTGACTCCCTCTGCCGCGCTCACGCGATTGATGTGGCATCGCAAATCGGAGTTGATACCTATCTCAATCTGAATCTGCTTCCAAGTGCCGCTTTGGATTTAGAGCTGGGACTTAGTTCAACTATCGAAGCTGCAAACCGGAACTCGTTTCCATTGGAGCGACTCATCGTCGAGGTTACGGAGGTCGAGGCGATCGTCGATCATGTTCGCTTTGCCCAGATCCTGAATGAGTACCGGAGAGGCGGGATCAGGCTCGCAATCGACGATTTTGGCGCCGGCTATGCCGGCTTAAGCCTGCTCTCCGAGTTCCAGCCTGATTTTCTCAAATTGGACATGGGCCTGGTACGCGGCATTGAATCACACGGGCCACGACAATCAGTCGTTCGCGCGATTGCACAGGTCTGCTTCGATTTGGGAATAGATTTTATCGCCGAAGGCGTGGAGACGATTGAAGAGTACGCCTGGTTTACCGACTTAGGAGTGAAGCTCTACCAGGGTTATCTGTTCGCGAAACCGATGTTTGAAGCGATGCCGCCCTTTTGCATTCCCGATCTAAATCAGGGCGGCCACTACACCGAGCGCGTTCTCACTAATGTGCAAATCTCCCATGATCGAAGCTCAAACCAGACACAATCCGTCTACTGATTCCTGTTCTCACATTCCCAGTGGCGATGCCGCGCAATCGCTTTGATGAACTCCTTCGTGAAGTTTGGGCCAACGTCTGCCCGGCCGGAGAAAATCCTTCCGTGCTATTCAAATGCGACGTGGACTTTGGACATAAGAGCCTCTAAAGTTGCTACGAGGACGACCACGCTTCGCATTGCGCCGTCTGCGTGGATGAGCGCACTGAAAGCCGATGAGGGAGACCCCGCCGGCCGCGGATTCTGGGGGATTCGAGGAAAGCCGCCTTCGCAAAATACATGGGCCACGGACACAGACATACGCACTCGGCGGCTGGCAAGAATAAGCGCCGGCTGACCATCGTCCTCGGCTTAACGACCGCATACCTCGTTGCCGAAGTGGTAGGCGGATTGTTGACGCACAGTCTGGCTTTGTTAGCCGACGCCGGCCACATGCTCGCAGACGTTGGCGGATTGGGACTGGCGTTGCTGGCGATTCAATTCGCCGAACGTCCCGCCACACCGGAACGCACCTACGGGTTTTATCGCGTCGAGATATTGGCCGCGCTGATCAACGCCGTCGTGCTGATCGGAATCTCGGTTTACATCCTTTACGAAGCCTATCAACGATTTCGCAATCCACACGCGGTGGAGAGCGGCGCAATGCTGGGCGTGGCCGCGGTCGGGCTCGTAGTGAATCTCATCGGCATTCGACTCTTGCGCGCAGCTTCGGAAGAGAGCCTCAACATGAAGGGCGCATACTTCGAAGTGCTTTCCGACATGCTCACCTCCGTCGGCGTGATCGCGGCTGCCATTGTCATGTTGACTACGGGCTGGTACTACGCCGATCCCATCATCTCCGCGGCAATCGGATTGTTCATCCTGCCGCGCACCTGGATGCTCTTGAAAGACGCCGTGGGTGTGCTGCTGGAGGGCACGCCGTCAGACGTAAACCTGGCCACGATGCGCGAATCGATTGCCAGCGTTCCCGGAGTGGCTTCAGTCCACGACCTGCACGTCTGGTCACTGACTTCAGGAGTAAACGCGATGAGTGTGCACGCTGTGCTTGCCGATCACGCTTTGCACGATGAAGTGTTGGCGGCCGTTCAGAAACGGGTCACTCACGACTTCAAGATTGCGCACGCCACCGTCCAGGTTGAATGCGGAGGCTGCGCTGCATTCGAGACACACCTTTAGCGATATGACCGAACAGCAATCTCCTTTTGCGTGTGACATGTCCGCAATAGCCGCGGACCGACGCAGCACTCACGCTGCGAGCACTGAGAAACTCTTTCGGGCAATTGAAAGCATTGATGAGCTGTCGGATGGCTACCGCTTCCGCTTGCCTCACGACTCGGATTTATTACTGACGGCGGCGGAGTTTATCGCGCTCGAGCGGCTGTGCTGTCCGTTTTTTGGTTTCGCCCTGGAAGTTGAACGAGATGGAGGCGCGGTCTGGCTTAGTTTGACCGGAGGCGACGGGGTGAAGCCTTTTATCATGGCGGAAATCGGCGGCCACTTGCCGGTCGAGATTCAGAAGCCGCGTTGGCGCGAGTGATGTTCACATGAGTCAGGAAATAATGCCGACGGTTGTAATCCAGCGCGCCGCTCTGGTGAAGCGCGGCCGGTGGCTCGAATACTTCACGATCGGCTACAACAGTCTTGAAGGGATCATTGCGATTAGCGCTGGGGTCGTCGCCGGAAGCATCGCACTCGTGGGATTTGGGTTTGACAGTTTGATTGAGGTGACGTCGGGGGCGGCGTTGCTTTGGCGCTTGCACGCGGACGTTAATGAAGCGAGGCGCGAACGGGTAGAAGCGATAAGCTTGAGAATCGTCGGCGTTTGTTTTGTAGTGCTCGCGGTTTATGTAGGTTACGACTCCATCAAATCACTCATCGCCGCGGAGGCTGTCAAAGAGAGCGTGGTGGGGATTGCGTTGGCGGCCGTGTCGCTGGTAGTCATGCCTTTGCTGGTTCGCGCTAAAAGAAAGGTCGCACGTGGCATCATGAGCAAGGCGTTGATGGCCGACTCCAGGCAGACTGAACTTTGCACTTACCTGTCCGCGATCTTGCTGGGCGGCCTGCTTTTGAATGCGCTCCTGGGTTGGTGGTGGGCCGACCCCGTAGCGGCGCTGGTGATGGTCCCGATCATTGCGAAAGAGGGACTCGAATCGCTGCGCGGCGAAACGTGCTGCGATGAAGGAAGTTGTGGAAGCGGGAGATAGGAATGCGCCGAGTGATCATTTTAATATTGCTCGTTCCCGCGCTGGGATCCTCGGGCAAGGACTCTGCGTTTCATTCGGAAAACAATTTCAAGCGGCAGAAATAACCGGTGGTGAATCGGATGCCTCGATCGACTGAACCGCTCGACATGAGCCTTGCGCGCAGGACAGCTTCGATCAAGCAAGCTTTGCGGGCGAATGCGGACCCGGCAGCGAAGGCTGCGTCTCAGAAATTTGTCCCAACCTCCCAAAATGTCTACGGCGTGCGAGTGCCCGTTTTGAACCAGCTCGCGCGTGAGCATCGCGAAGGCGGATTCGAATTGGCCGTAGCTCTTTGGAAAGCTGGTTCACTTGAGGAACGGCTCCTGGCGGCGAAGTTACTTGGCATCTCAGCCAGAACAGATCCGGATAAAGCGTTGGCGCTGGCAAAGAAATTTGCGCCCGAGATTTCTGACTGGGCCGTCTGCGACACGGTGGCTACGCAAGGCCTGCGGGGAATTGCCGTAGCCAAACAGCGGGAGCTGCTGGCGTGGTCAAACCGGCTGGCCCGTTCAAGGAACCTTTGGGAGCGGCGCCTCGCTTTGGTGCTGCTAACACACTTCGTCAAAGATAAAAACGTGCGACCGCAGATTAAAAATACGCTGGCGCGGCTGAGTGGTGACAAAGAGTATTACGTCAGGAAGGCGGTCCAATGGTTGCAAAGAGACTTACAGAAATAGTTTCCCTCGGAATCAGGGCTCAACGGGACTTGTTATGTTAACTCCCCAAAACACCTATATCGCGCTGCTCGTCGTGCAGGCACTCCATCTGCTGCACCATCGGATCGCCAAGCGCCACATAAGCTTTGCCGAAGTAGTTTCGGCAGTTGTGCTGTGCGTGCCGCCGTGGGTGGCGCTGCCGGCGTTGCTTTTGATGGGCACCCATCTGACACTCATCGCCGTGCAGATAGTTGGGAGTCTGTGGATCAGGAAGCTGTCGCCCGATTGGTTAACTGGAGAACAAAAATGAAGCGCCATCTCGTCTGGCCCGTGTTCGCATTAGTTTTACTGTTTGGCAGCATCAAGATCGAGGGCGCAGATGACCAATTCGTACTTCTATTTCCAGTAAGAATGCGCCGGGCTCTGTCCCAATCCAGAATGAGTCTGACTATTTATTTCCTCCGCCACGGGCAAACCCAATTCAGCCGCGAAAATAGATTTTGCGGTTCGGGGTTAGATCCTGAGTTGACCTCTGACGGTCACGCGATGGCCCAGGCGTTTGCCGCTGCTCACCGCTCCACCTCGTGGCAAGCGATCTACACCAGCAGCTTGCAAAGAACCATTGCCACCGCCGCTCCGCTGTGCGAAGCGCTGGGAATCACGCCTCGCGTCTGCGCCGATCTGAATGAGATTGGTTACGGCGAGTGGGAAGGTCTCACGAAGGAGGAAGTGGACGCGGCTTATCACGATGATTACATTCGTTGGCTCGCCGACCCTGCCTGGCATGCGCCAACCGGAGGCGAATTGGGGGTGGAGATTGCCCGGCGCGCGCTGCGCGTGGTCGAGGAGATCGAGCGC
Organism: Pyrinomonadaceae bacterium; assembly: GCA_031392315.1. Classification (GTDB taxonomy): domain Bacteria; phylum Acidobacteriota; class Blastocatellia; order Pyrinomonadales; family Pyrinomonadaceae; genus PSRF01. Next base: position 9,027 of record JANMVC010000567.1, read on the forward strand.
GAACAGAGCCAGGGAAATGTGCTGGTAGTTTCCCACAAAGCCACAATCAGAATTATCCTTTGCAGCCTGTTGGGAATTGATGTGGGGCGGTTTCGATTCCGGCTGGCGTGCCCGGTAGGTTCGGCGAGCGTCGTGGAGTTTTCGCTGGAAGGGCCGCTGTTGCATTTGCTGGCCGACCGTTCTCACCTGAGCGAATTGCTGCGCTCATTACCGGGAACCTGATACAAGCAGCCGCACCAGGAAATGGAAGTTTACCCAGTCACTCTGGAAGGTCGTCACGTTTGCCTCGTTCCATTGGAGCCGGCGCACGGAGCAGCGCTCATCGCTGCGGCCGACGATGGCGAGCTTTGGAAGTCAACGATGACCATCGTGCCTTCGCGCGACACGATGGCAGCCTACATCGAGACGGCCCTCGCAGCGCAGGCGAGCGGACGTGAACTTCCGTTTGTAATCACGCGAAAGCCTTCCGGCCAGATTGTTGGCAGCACCCGTTTCTACAACATCGAGCGCCAGGATCGAAACGCTGAGATTGGCTACACGTGGGTGGCGGCGAGTGCGCAACGGACCGCGGTAAACACGGAAGCCAAGCTGTTACTGCTGACGCATGCCTTCGAGAGTTGGCGATGCATTCGCGTCTCATTCATTACCGACGTGCTGAATCAGCAGTCGCGCGCTGCCATCCTGCGGCTCGGCGCAAAGGAAGAAGGCATCCTCCGCAATCATCTGATCATGCCGGGCGGTCGCTATCGTGATTCGGTTTGTTTCAGCATCATCGAAGCGGAATGGCCGGACGTAAGAGTAAGGCTTGAGGCTAAACTTGCCGGATGAGATTGCCAACCATCTATCTCCCGCCAGTGCATTTTATTCCGGATTGTAGGAGGTGTGTAGTTGGGTGCTCGTCCCTGGTTGCGATTCTATCGCGGACGAACCGAGCCACTGATTTTCTTCTTAGTAGTCTTTCCAGTTTTCAAAACTGGCACGCCGGCGTCTACGTCGTCATGCGGCTGAGGAATCACGTGAGTGGCAACCACCACACCAACTTTTCGGCCGGCCGCCGCCCCGGCATCAACAGCAGCGCGCACCGAGGCTACGTCGCCGCGCACAATTGCAGTAACCAAACCGGCGTCAATCTTTTCCCAGCCGACCAGCCGCACGTTAGCGGCTTTGACCATCGCGTCTGCCGCTTCAATCATCGCGACCAGGCCCATACATTCAACCATGCCGAGTGCTTCTGCCATTGCTTCTCCTCATTCAATCGGGGATTCGGTTGTAGACGCTTTTATGCTCGGGCGCGGGCGCCGGAATAAACATCGAGTCGGCCGAGCGAAAGACCGTGCGGCTCGTCTCCGTCAACGTCTTGCCATCAGCCGAAAGTTTTCGCTCCTCGATCACTTCAAACTCCAGAATATGGCCGCCGACGGCACTGCGAAGAGTTGAACGAGTTATCAGCTTGTTACCGCTCCAGCGGGTCTTTGATTTAGTTACCTGCTTATCCCAATCGCGCGCACCAGAATTCGGATTAGTGGTCAGCGCCCGCGTCGTCGGATTCGTTTCGCCTCGACCGTCGGTGTAATAAACAAAATCGCGTCCGACAATCTTACCGTTTTCCTCGCGCTGGTGGGTAATCCTTAATTCAGGCTCGCGGTAACTAATCTTCAACGGCAAATCCGGTTTGCCTGGGGATGCTGCTTTGCTCGTGGCGCGATCCAACATCCAACTTCCAGTAAGGTCAGGTTTGGATTTACTCCTGGCAGTGTCTTTCTTGTCCTGCGCTAGCGTTCCCAAAACGCAAGCTAAAGCTAGACAGCAAATAGCCAGGTACTTCTGCACAGCTAATTCCTCAACGAATGGATCGGCGCGGGAATTCGTCCGCCGCGACGAATAAAATCTGCTGACGAAAACGCATTCACGGCCATGATCGGCGCGCTGCCCAGCAGTCCGCCAAACTCCACCATCTCGCCCACTTCGCGGCCGGGCACCGGAATGATGCGCACTGCCGTCGTCTTGTTATTCATCACGCCGATAGCCATTTCGTCGGCGATGATCGCGGAAATGGTCTCAGCGGAAGTTGAACCAGGCACCGCGACCATATCGATGCCGACGGAACAGACGCTGGTCCAGGCCTCGAGTTTATCGAGCGAGAGCGCACCGAGCCGGGCGGCTTCGATCATGCCTGCATCTTCCGAAACCGGAATGAACGCGCCGCTCATTCCGCCGACGCAGCCGCTGGCCATCGCGCCGCCTTTCTTAACGGCGTCAGTCAGCAGCGCGAGCGCGGCGGTTGTGCCATGTGTTCCGGCTCGTTCGAATCCCATCGCCTCGATGATGTTCGCCACCGAGTCGCCGGGAACAGGAGTCGGCGCGAGCGACAAATCGATGATGCCGAAAGGAATTCCGAGTCTCCGTGCAGCTTCGCGACCAACGAGTTCTCCGGCGCGGGATAGTTTGAACGAAAGTTTTTTTATAATTTCGGCAATGTCCTGCAATGGTAAATCTTTGGCGGCACGAGCTAGGGCATAGTTGACGACGCCAGGGCCCGACACGCCCACGTTAACTACCGCCTCCGCCTCACCGACGCCGTGAAAAGCCCCGGCCATGAACGGATTGTCCTCGACCGCATTGGCGAAACAAACAAACTTGGCACACGCCAGCCCGCCTTCATCGCGCGTCAACTCAGCTGCCTGTTTGATAATTATGCCAACCTGCCGAACCGCGTCCATGTTGATTCCGGCGCGCGTCGTCGCGACATTCACGGATGAGCACAGACGCTTGGTCGTGGACAAGGCTTCCGGAATGGAATTGAGAAATCGCGTTTCGGAGTCGGTGGCGCCTTTGTGGACCAGGGCGGAATAGCCACCCATGAAATCGACGCCGACGGCGACGGCCGCGTCGTCGAGAGCGCGCGCCAGATAGACAGGATCACCGCTCGCACCTTCGGTAATCATCGAGGCGGGCGTGATCGCGATTCTTTTGTTAGCCACGCGGATGCCGAGTTCATCGCCTATCTGGTCGACTGTAGCAACGAGGTTGTCCGCATAGCGCCGAATCTTCTCGACGGCACGTTCCGCGGTGCGTTCAATTGATTCGCTGGCGCAGTCGCGCAGGCTGAGCGAAAGCGTGACGGTGCGCACGTCGAGATGTTCCATCTCCGTCATCGCCACTGTTTGCAGGATTTCGGCTTGCGAGTATTCCATAACCTTGAGCCTGCTCCGCAGGCTTGCGAAACTTAACACGCCTCAAACAATGAACCGGTTCAGCAAAACCATTACCAGAAACAGTAGAAACAAAGCCGCGGCCACCAGCACAAAGCGCAGGCTTGGATCATAACCGGCTTCGTCAAGCACCACACTCGACATCTCCCGCAGCTTATGGCCGCGCTGGACCACGTCGCCGCCGACATTCTTCGCCAGGTCCGTGGCCCGGTGAACCTTGTCCCTGGCGCCCGCAACCAAATGCGCACCATGCGTGCCCGCGGATGATTTTTTGGGCGCGTCCGCTCGCGTCGACTGCGGCTGCTTAACACTTACGTCAGCGGAGCGCTCCTTCGTCAATTGTTGTGTCGTCATTGGCGGCTCCGGAAGCGGAGCGGTGTCTACTACGGTGGCGGCGCGAGCTTTCTGCGAGTCGGCTGAACCTAACTCGGCCGTTATCTTTTGCTCCTTGCCGCATTCGGGACAAAAAGCCGCGTGGTCGCGAATTGACGCTCCACAAGCGTGACAACGTCGGGCAATTTCAGGTTCAGGCATGTTGGTGAATGGTAAATGGTAAATGGTAAATAGTCATCTGGTGTTTGAGAGAAGTTTCAGTCAACAAGAGTTCAACTCGTAGACTTCTATTTACTATTCACCATTTACTATTTACCGCTAGACCCGATGCATCGCATTGAAGAGGTCCTCGCGCTGCGCATAAATGCGCACGCCTAAGGCCTCGCCTTCCCTGCGCAGCCGCTCTTTCAATTCCGTGGAGCTTTCCCGCGCCCGCGAAGTGTCGGCAATGATCACCATCGCAAACTTCCCGCGCACTACCGTTTGATTGATATCAACGATGCTGCAATCGGCGGCGGCCAGGATCTGGGCCACCCCCGCCACGATGCCCGGATGGTCTACGCCAAATACCGAAATAACCATGCGATCGGAAGAGCTTTCCTGCGAACGAGATGTGGTGGAGCCGCTTGAGGGAAGATTTTGAAAGGAGGAGTATTGCGAACCGTTGCTCGCGATAAAAGGCTCGACCTCGCGATAGAGTTCGGTGACCAACTGTTCCACCGCTTGTTCGTCCGCTGTGCTGCCGAGTCGGTTATAGACTGCCTTCGTCAGCCGGTAAATCAGATCTTCATTAGCCATATGAGAAAGTGCTAAGGACTGAGTGCTGAGTGCTGAGCAACGGATTATGGATTGGTCACCACTGCTTCTGCCCGGCTCAGCACTCAGTACTCAGCCCTCAGCACTTTTCCTCACAGTCTACCGTTGTCGTTTAACTGTCGGGCGGCTTCGCGCATCTCAGCGGAAACGGTGTCGGTAATGTCCACACGATCCACGATGCCCACCACGGCAGCCTCGATCGCCATCTCCTGATTCCCGATCGCCGTGCGCGCTGCCTTGCCAAAAGCGCAGATCACCATTTCGCCCGGGCCGGCGCCGAGCCGATCAGCCACGATGACGATGTTTCGCGTCGGCTCCTTCTCCAGATCGTACGGATGAACAACCAGAAACCGAATGCCCTCGAGGTCAGGCGATTTCTTGGTGGACCAAACTGTACCGACAACTTTGCCCAGGAACATAACGAGATGCTAGATGCTAGATGCTAGATGTGGATGTCAGCAGCCAGACCGAAGGGTCTTCCCAATGTCTACAATCCGACATCTGACATCTGACATCTGCTCTCAGCCTTTGGCAAACACCTCAGCGGGATCCGCCAAATCGCGGGCCGCTGGGGTGATGATCGTTTTCGCGTTGATGTAAATTTTCTCGCCTTTTTGGATCGCGCGCCGCACATCGTCTTCGCTGACGAAATCCACCGTCTGGTGGCCGTTCGCCGCTGGCTGTGAACTCACCGGTTGCGAGTTGCCGCGCGAGGAACCGTTGCTTCCCGCACCACGGTTCAGATCGCGTGTGCCGTTACCCGACGACGCTTGCGTGGAACCGGTGTACATGCTACCAGCTTCCGCTTCCGCGGGGAGATGAGCTGACGGCTGCGGCCGTGCTTCCACTTCTTCGGGCCTACGCCCAGCCAAAAATCGATCGACTATAGCGGCGATCTCCTGACGATTGATTTGTCCCGGGCCGGAGCCCACCACCGCCGGAGCCTGTCTGGTTCGTTCAAATGTCTGCGGCCGCGCGGCGGCAGTAGTTGAAACTGAAGTTGCCGGCCGCTTGCTCTTCACCGGCTTGGTTTCAAAAGCCACTCGCTTGATGTCCATCAAGTGAAGCGGCGAAACGTTATCAGAAGTTACATTGCCGCCCCACGAGCCACAGCCCAACGTCATCGAGGGCGGCAGCGCCGTCGAGAATCCAATCGCGCCGTGCGTGGTCGGCGTATTTACCGTGATGCGCGACGCGGGCATCTCCGCCCCAAAACGCACCGCCACTTCGCGCGAGCGCGTGTGCACGCCGGCCGTGTGGCCCATCCCGCCATACTTCAGAATTTCATAACTCCGTTCCGCGCCGCGGGTGACGCCATCGGCAACATAGAACGCGAGAATCGGCGAAAGCTTTTCCATCGAAAGCGGATGATCGCGCCCCACACCCGCTACGTCGGCCATCAAACACCGTGTGCCGGGGGGAACACTCAGTCCCGCCAGCTTCGCAATCACTTCCACTGACTTGCCTACAATCGCTGGATTGAGATGCCGCTGCTCAGTGGCTACTACTCTTCCCAGTTGGTCCGCCTCGGCGCTGGAAAGGAAATAAGCACCCTGCGCTTTGAACTGTTCGCGCACGGCCTGTTCAATTGGCGCGTCGCATACTACGGCCTGCTCCGAGGCGCATATAGTGCCGTTATCAAATGTCTTGCTCGTCAGGATGTCCTGCACGGCCTTGGCCACGTCGGCTGTACGCTCGATGAAAGCTGGCACATTACCTGGACCGACTCCAAATGCAGGCTTGCCCGAAGAATAGGCGGCGCGCACCAAACCAATGCCGCCCGTCGCCAGGATCACCGCGGTTTGCTTGTGCTTCATCAAAGCTTCAGTGCCTTCGATGGTCGCGGTTGTCATGCAGGCAATCGCACCCGCAGGCAAACCTTCCTTTTCGCCAGCCTCGCGCATTACCCGGACAGTTTCGTTGATGCACTTCGCGGCCGACGGATGCGGCGAAAGCACAATCGCGTTTCTCGATTTGATTGCGATCAGAATTTTGAATATCGCGGTAGAGGTTGGATTAGTGGAAGGAATGATTCCGGCGACTACGCCGCGGGGACTGGCGATCTCTACAACATCTTTCGATTCGGAGACTACACCGACCGTGCGCAGTCCGCGAAAGTAGTTCCAAACATCCTCGGCGGCAAAACGGTTCTTCTCGCGTTTGTCATCCGGAATCCCAAAGCCCGTTTCTTCAACTGCCATCGCTCCGAGCCGAGCCGCGTCGCGCAACGCGACTCTAGACATCGTTTCGCAAATGCGAACTACCTTCGCCTGATCGAAACGCGCGAGTTCGACCTGGGCCTTGTGCGCCCCGTCTACAAGGTCGCGCGCCTGCTGTACTGATACCAGATCCTTATCCGACGACATGATTACCTCCATGCCAGCGATCAGCGGTCAGTGGCCAGTGCTCAGTGGCCAATGGATTGAACGCCACCGGACACTGACAACCTACCACTGACAACTATCTATCGCGCCTTTTCTTTGCTGCCTTCACGAGCGCCGGAAAGCGAACGTCCCTGATCGCCCTGGCCCAGTTGTCCACGCGCGGCGCCGCCAGAAAGCGCGTTCTCGTCAGGACTAAAACCCGTACGGCCATCAACGGGCAGCACGCGTTCGACCTCCGCATGTGGCCGAGGAATAACGTGAACGCTAATCAGCTCGCCTACTCTGCGCGCTGCGGCTGCGCCGGCATCAGTTGCGGCCTTCACCGCCCCAACGTCTCCACGCACAAAAATGGTTACGTAGCCGGCGCCGATATATTCTTTTCCCAGCAGTTGCACGTTTGCTGCTTTGACCATCGCGTCCGCGGCTTCCACGGCTCCCACGAAACCTTTGGTCTCGATCATTCCGAGTGCTTCTAAGGGCATCTCATGTATCCTCACTTTGCTGTTGTAGAAATTAAAGTTGGTGTTTGGAATCCAGCGTCAACCTATCACCGCGCGAGCGAAGAATCAAGACATCAGGCGTCAGACAACAGAGATCAGATGGCAGAAGTCAGAGATCAGACGCCGTTCTGTATTCTGACTTCAGGTATTCTGTATTCTGTCATGGTTGATAGTTTGACACCCTTACCAGCGCAAGATATATTCGGCCAAACAGTTAATTCAGGTGTTAGAGATCATCGGGTTCCCTTCTTTCGACGAAACAGTGCAGCAGTCTACTTCCAATCCGGTAACCTGCGGAGTCACTTCCACCGCAGCAGCAAGCGCAAGGACTGACAATTCGTAATGGCAGCAACGATCGGTGAACAGTTGCGATTCGCACGCGAGGAACGTGGGATTTCGCTGCGCGAGATTTCCGATCAGACGCGAATCTCTGTCCGCTATCTCGAGTTGATAGAAACAAACGACTACAAGCGTTTGCCTGGGGGCATTTTTAATCGAAGTTTTGTTAAGGCCTATGCGCGCAGTGTCGGGTACGACGAAAAAGCCGCCGTTGAAGGATACTCGCTCTACATGCGAGAGCAGGGCGAATCCGGCGACGAGATATCGACCACGCCTTACCACTCCAAAGTCTACACGGATGCAACCGCCACCCGCTCGCCGGTTTTGACGGTGCTGCTGACCATTGTGATCCTGGCGATATTGACGGCTGTGGTGTTGGTGGTGCTCAACTGGGCGCAGAAAGGGTAAGCGTCGATGATATTAGCTGGCAGATTAGGGGTCATGTTCTTCCATGATTCAGGGGCGGGATGCCCATGTGAATCAAACTGCGCTCGTCGCCAACCGGCCCGCTAAAAAATAGCGGGCGTTGTTTTATAGGAGTGAAATAACGCCAGTATGATTTCAGCCGAAATTCCAGAAGGTCTGACCTTTGACGATGTGCTCTTGCTGCCCGCTCGCTCTGACGTGCTGCCGTCAGAAACCGACACATCAACTCAATTCACGCGCAACATCCGGCTCCAAATTCCGCTCTGCTCCGCGGCCATGGACACCGTCACGGAAGCGGCACTCGCGATTGCACTCGCGCAACAGGGCGGCATCGGCGTGATTCACAAGAACATGACCGTCGAGCGCCAGGCAGAAGAAGTGGACAAGGTGAAGCGCTCCGAATCGGGAATGATTGTTGACCCGGTCACGATTTTACCCACGCGACCAGTGCGCGACGCGCTGAACGTAATGGAGCGCTTCAAGATCAGCGGCGTTCCGGTCGTCGACGAAGACGGCCACCTTGTCGGCATCATTACAAACCGCGACCTGCGCTTTGAAACGCGTTTTGATATTCCCGTTTCGGAAGTCATGACGAAGCAGCCGCTGGTCACGGTTCCAGTAGGCACAACGCTCGAGCAGGCGAAGGCGGTGCTGCAGAAACACCGCATCGAAAAGCTTCTCGTCATCGATGACGACAAACGCATCAAGGGCTTGATCACGGTCAAGGACATTCAGAAAGCGATCAAGTATCCCACCGCCGCGAAAGACGATCTGGGACGACTGCGCGTGGCCGCGGCCATCGGCGCCACCGGCGATTTTCGTGAACGCGCCGAGGCGCTGGTCAACGCCCGCGTCGATTGTCTGGTCATCGACACGGCCCACGGCCATTCAGTACGCGTGCTTGAAGCGGTGAAAGAAATCAAGAAGCGATATCCGGATACCGACCTCATTGCCGGAAATGTGGGCACTGGCGAAGGCGCGCGGGAGTTGGTTGACGCCGGAGTGGACGCGGTCAAGGTCGG
>JANMVC010000229.1:0-21521 GCA_031392315.1 Pyrinomonadaceae bacterium
TCCTCGTTCGGCTCCACATAATCAGCGACACCGCCATTTTCAGCCGCAAGTTTATCCAGCAAACTGGTGTTGACGTCGTAACCCACTCCAAACGTGAAGAGACGTAGACCAGGTACTCGGGCCACGCGGGCGTTGTGCACAATACGCGTGGGGTTAGTCTCGCCCACAGTCGGCAACCCATCCGTCATAAAGATCAGAAACTTGGGCCGATCACCCGCGCCAAACTGGCGCAATGATGACAGCAGCGCCTGGTTGATATTGGTTCCACCCACCGGCCTCAGTGCCTGAGCAAAGGCTTCACCACGTTTCCTTCCGGCTTCGTCGGCGGTAATGACTCCGGTTTCCATCAGGCGCTCTTCGCCGGCAAACGAAATCACATTGAAGCGGACCTGAGGCCGCAAGATGCGAATGCCGTAAAGCAGCGCCGCCCTGGCCTTCTCCATCTTGCCTGCTTCAGCCATCGAGCCGGAGGTGTCGAGCACAAAGACGATGTCCTTGGCGCTCAGTTCCTGTTCCGACAAATCGTCCTTGGGCGAAATCATCAGGAGGTAGTAACCATCTTTGCCGGGTTCCCGATGCGTGAGCAGCGTGAGTCCGAAGTCTTCGCGCGAGAGTCCGTAAAAAAGTTGGAAGTCCTTCGGATCGTTACCACCCGTAGTTTCAAAACTGATGGTTGAGCGGCGCTCGCCGTTTTTCTTTACTTCAATCGCATGAGTTGGCGAATAGATATTGCGGAGTGGGTCGCTGCTGTTGAGTTCAATCCGGCCGGAGACAGTTCCGATTTGCGCCACCTGCCGGCCAGTTCCCAGTGGGTAACGGTAACCGACTGTCCCGGATTCGGCCCGCAGGATTTGCGTATAGGTGATTTCAAGTTTCTTGTCGGAGTGCGGAGGAATCGGGTAGATGCTTGCCTGGAAAAGATCTTTGCCGGCGTATTCCAGCAGACCGGGATCGCGCTGGCGCCTGACGATTTCATCGTAAATTCGCCGCGCCTCTTCGCGCGATCTAACCTCACCCACCAGGCGGCGGTCGCCATCCCAAATCGCAAACTCCGTAATCGAAGCCTGCTCGGGAATCGGAAAGAAATATGTTCCTTCCAAAGTGGCGTCAGTGTCGTTTCTGAAAACCTGCTCGAGATGAGTGGTTGCCACCTGCGATGCAATCTTTGTGTCGATTTTTATGGACTTAACCGGCAGCGCGCGCGGCAAGGTTATTGGTGGAATTGGACGAGGCGGCCGCGGGCAGCGATTGCACGGCCCTGGTACGATCACGCCCTGGCCTGACGCGCTGGCAACATTGAGCAATAACACTACAAACAACAATGAAATGGACGGAAGCAGTAGTCGAAGTTTTGAAACTTTCATGGTCTCCTCACGCGGTCGCAAACATTGACCCACCTTGTCAGAGGTTAGAACGTCGCTCGGAGTGCTTCTTGCGAGGCTCTGAAAAGGAGTAACGGGATCGGCAGTGAAACTGGCCTTTGCATTAGGGTAAAACTGGAATTACTGGGAGACTCGGCATGAATGACCGCTGCAACAGCTAAATCTATGTCTATCGAGATGTGGACGCTGCGGTTAGGGTTTGCCCGGTCGCGGGTATTTTGCGGCCGTCGAATTCCCGTGAATCAATCGCGCTCGCAAACAGGAGGAAAGTTGCCTTTGTGCCTTCGTGTCTTTGTGGTTCATTTGCTTCGTCGCCACGCCGAGAGCGAGCCGCCGCCGCCCCCTCGCCGCACGGCCACAATCTCAGCCATAATCGCCAGCGCCACTTCTTCCGGAGTAACTGCACCGATGTCCAACCCAACCGGAGCATGCACGGCACTGAGTGCCGCATCCGACGCGCCGCTTTCGCGTAGTCGTTCCAGAACAATGTTTGTCCGGCGCTTGCTCCCGATTAGCCCAACATAGTCCGCGTTCAAGTTAATTACCGCGAGCAGACACGCCTCGTCTTCGCTGTGTCCCCGGGTGACAATCGCTACCGACACTCCCGGCCCCGCGCCGACTGCTGCTCGCACGGCCGCTGACCAGTCGTCGGCTGCAACTAACTCGATCCCTGCTTCTGGAAAACTTTCGTGCGCGACAAACTCTGCCCGGTCGTCAATCAACGTCGTACGACATCCCAGAAGACTCGCGATGCGCGCCAACGCTGCGCCCACGTGTCCTGCTCCGCAAATAACCAGGCGCGGCTCGGGCTGGATGCGCTCGAAAAGTAGTTTCGCGTCGGCCCAGGCCGTCAGATCAGGAGCAAATTCCTCGACCCGAAAGAGCTTTGTCTCGTCGCGTGATTGGAGAAACCTGGCGGCGTGCGTAGCTATCGCGTCATCAAGTTCGCCTCCGTCGTCACCCGCTAGGGTTCCTATTGTCTCGCCAGAGGCCCCGACCAGCAGTTTCACTCCAACAATTTCACTGCCAGCCGGCGCTTCGACTAGCGTGACCAGCACGGCCAGTGAACCTTCATCGATTATTCGCGAGATCGCTTCGGAAATCAGACTGGAGGTTTCGTTGCTTTGGAAGGATTCCATTGAGGACAGTCACAGCTACTTGGAAGGGAGTGGCTTAGCCAAACCGATGGCCGCAGCCGCGCGTCGAACAAGCCACCACGGGCCGACCAAAAGGTAAAACGGATTCGTGAAAAAGGCCGGCTGATTTCCCTCGATGGCGTGGCCGACGAACTGAAGAATCCAGCCGACGACAAACAACCCGAGCGCCCACCGCCAGTTAAATACAAATAGCGGCAGCGAGACGACAATCATCGGAATCCCTATGCTGTGCGTTAGCTTGTTAAGCGGATGCTGATGTTTCGCTTTATAGTTTTCGATGAACGACTCGGGCATATGATCAGGAGCAGTCGGCAGTCGGCAGTCGGCAGTCGGTGTTAGATTCCAGTATCCGCTTTTTGTTCGAAGAATTTGAGCATCACGCGAAACGTCTTGCCTGCCGACTGCTGACTGCGGACTGCCGACTGCCGACTCGCTTCATCCCCACACATCGACAAAAATATCCATCGTGCCGCCGCAAACCATTCCTTCTTCGCTGGCCGCTTCGGCTGTTAACGAAAAATGATGCAGCGCCGATTTTCCTGAACGCATGGCCGCGCGTGCCTCGGCCCAAACTTCTGCTTCAATGCAACCGCCGCCGACAGTTCCGGCAGCTTCACCCTCTTCAAAGAATAGCATCTTCGCGCCGCGTTGCTGCGGCGTCGAACCACGGGTGCTGACGACAGTCGCGACGACCACGCGCCTGCCCTCGGCATTAGCCGCACCAATGAGGCGATAGAGATCGCGCGCTGCGAGTGTTCCGGTCATGGGTTCCTTATTAGTTATCGAGGAGGCGCGGGATTTTCTGGTGGCCGCGCTTCGCTGGCGGTAGGTGCTGTCTGATCCTGCAGCTCCCGAGCTTCCAACCGGCGGCGGAGTCGATCCACTTCCGCGTCGGCAGTTGAAATCGCGGCTTCCAGGCGAACTCGGCTCGCTTCCAAAATGCTAATCTGCCGCTGCAAGCCAGTCTTGCTCGACTCCAGTTGACGCCGACGCGTCTCTCGCAGTTCTTCCGGGCGCACCGTCCCAACCCCCGCCGCCGATCGCTCAATGTTCTCGGGCTTCAGCGCAAACAGAACCTCATCAAGCCTCGGCTGCAAATCCGCCAATTTAGTCTCCACATCCATAAGCTGAATGCGCAAACTCTCGCCGCGCTGCTCCGCACGCGTCAGTCGATCCAATTCCAAGTTGGCGCGCTCGCTATCTTTTTCTTCTTTGAGTTTTTCTATCTGCCCCTTGAGCGCATCAAGCTTCTGTTGCGTCGTTTGCGACCCAGAAGGAGTAATCTTGCGTTGCTTATCGCCGCTGGTCGCAGTTGCCGGCTCGGGCTCCGTTTGAGTTTCGTCGGCGGTGCTGATAATCCGTTCACCGTCGGGACCGGTGCTTTCCGAACCTTGCGGCGCGATATCGGGATTCGTTATCACCGGACGCGGCGCAGTGCGCACACGCCGTCTGCGGCGCCGCTGCGCATCGGCGTCAGTCAGGCAGAGGCCAACCACGAAAACGACTGCCAGGAGAAACGCGGCGTGGCGTTTGAGCCGGCGAAATCTACAAAATCGGCTTTGCATAATGAAACTCCTCAACAACAACTGTGCGCCCTCAGACTCCTAAAGATACGCCCGCTTAGCAGATGCGTTCAAGCCGAAGTCTGGCTGCCTTTAGTCTAAACGGCAGCCACCGCGGCTGGTTCCGCAATCTCGCCAATCACCCCTCAGCTTCGAGCTTAATTGGCCACAGTTACAGTGCCACTCGCAAATGACACGCAACCACATCTGTCATCAACCTCAACGGTACCCCGGGATTTGGAAACCTTCGCGGGTTATCTTAGATTTTCGATTGTCTGGTCCAACTGCATAGTGCGCTGCGCGATGTCAGCAAGGCGGGCGCGAATTCCCTCCACCTTCTCGGCCGGTGCGCGTTCGGCAAACTGCGGATTTGCGAGTTGCGCTTCCAACTTGGTCGCTTCCGCCTGCAGCTTTTCCTTTTCCTTGCCGAGTCGATTTCGCTCCGCTTCGAAATCGATCAAACCCTCAAGTGGCACGGCGACTTCGGCGCCGCCAACCAAGACCGCCCGCGCCGATGCTTTCGGCGCCTCCAGTTTCGCGCTGATCGTAACCTCAGACGCACGTACCAACCGTTGGATCTGATTTGTGTTTGCCGAAAACACCGCCCGCAGTTTCTCATCGGGCGCGCCAATCATAATGCGTACTGGCTCGCCGGGCTTAATATTCATCTCGGAGCGAATGTTACGAACGCGAGAAATAAGATCGATCAGCGCCTGCATCTCCCACTCGATGTCTTCATTGATCAAACTCGCCTCGCCCTCAGGATATGCCGCCAGCATGATGGTGGGCGCCGCCTCGCGATACGCAGGATGGTGAAACTCCGATCCCACACCCGGCAGCCGCTGCCAAAGATCTTCCGTGATGTAGGGCATGAATGGATGCAACAGCCGCAGCGCTTGCTCCAGGACACTGAGCAGCCGCCCACGCGCCGCGTCGCGCTCCGGCGACGGCTCTTCCGCCGTGACCTCGCTCTTGGTTAGCTCGATGTACCAGTCGCAGAAGTCGTCCCAGAAGAAGTGATAAAGCGTCTGCACTGCTTCGTGAAACTGATACTCGGCCAGTGCCTGGCGAACATCGCGCGCGGTCTTGTTTAGCCGCGAGTCGATCCAACGGTCATGTAACGAAGCAGCACGGGCATCCTGCCCGTGTTCGTCGACTCCGGCATTTAACCGTTCGGCACTTGCAGGATGCGCGTGCCACGACGGTTCAACCGTGGCGCCTTCCGCGTTCATCAAACAAAACCGTGCCGCGTTCCAAATCTTGTTGGCGAAGTTGCGATACGATTCAACCTGCTTCTCGTTCCAGCGCGTATCCGAAGCTCCCACCGACGCCAGCGTCAGCCGCGTCGCGTCAACCCCAAACTTATCAAACACCTCGAGCGGATCGACGCCATTCATCTTCGTCTTCGACATGCGTTGGCCGTGCTTGTCGAGAATTGTGCCGGTGACAAACACGTCGTCAAACGGACGGTTGCCGATGAAGTGCATTCCCATCATGACCATCCGCGACACCCAAAGAAAAATAATGTCGCGCGCCGTCACCAGTACGGACGTGGGATAAAACGTCTTCAAATCGACTGTCTCGTCAGGCCAGCCCAGCGTCGAAAACGGCCAAAGCGCTGAGGAAAACCAGGTATCGAGCACATCCGGGTCCTGCGTTAGTTCGTCAGTGCCGGCTTTGGCGCGGGCCTCCTCTGCCGAGCGAGCAACAATCACTTCGCCTTCGGCGGTGTACCAGGCAGGAATCTGATGGCCCCACCAAAGCTGGCGCGAGATGGTCCAATCGCGCAGGTTCTCGAGCCAGTTTGCATAAACTTTCTCGTAGGGAACTTCGGGCACAAACCGCGGTTTCTTGAATCCTTCCAAAAGCTCCAGCCCCAGCACGCGCAATGTGTCCATGCGCAAAAACCATTGCATCGAAATCAACGGCTCAATCACTGTCCGGCAGCGTTCACACTTCGAGATCGAAAACTCGTAGTCGTCAACCTTCTCCAGCAAGCCCAACTCTTCAAACTTCTCAATCACCAACGCTCGCGCTTTGTAGCGATCGAGTCCGGCAAACTCCGCGCCTGCGTCGTCAGTCATCTTTGCGTGCGTATCGATAACTACGATCTGCGGCAGGCTGTGGCGCACACCCATCTCGTAATCGTTTGGATCGTGCGCGGGCGTAATCTTCACCGCGCCGGTGCCAAACTCAACGTCGACAAATTCATCCGCAATGATCGGAATCTCGCGGCCCGTAAGCGGCAGCGACAACGCGGCGCCGACTAAATCGCGGAAGCGTTCGTCATTTGGGTTTACGGCCACGGCCGTGTCGCCCAGCATTGTTTCAGGGCGGGTGGTAGCTACCGTAACGGTGCCGCTGCCGTCCTTTAGCGGGTAACGCAAATAGTAGAGCTTGCCTGGCTGCGGATCTTTTTGGACTTCCAGATCGGAAAGTACAGTCTGATCGTTCGGACACCAGTTAACGATCCGGTTGCCCCGATAAATCATTCCCTGCTCGTAAAGAAGGACGAAAGTTTCGCGCACCGCCCGCGACAGGTCTTCGTCCATCGTAAACTTCTCGCGCGACCAATCGACCGACACGCCTTCGCGGCGCATCTGTTTGGTAATTTGTCCGCCCGACTCCGCCTTCCATTTCCAAACGCGTTCGATAAACTTCTCGCGGCCGAGATCGTGACGCGTCAGGCCTTCCTTCTTGAGGTCGCGGCTGACCATCAACTGCGTCGAAATCCCGGCGTGGTCCATCCCCGGCATCCAGAGCGTGCGGTAACCGCACATGCGTTTGTACCTGGTCAGCACGTCCATCATGGTGTGCTGGAGCGCATGGCCCATGTGCAACGAGCCGGTGACGTTGGGCGGCGGAATGGCGATGGAAAAGACCGGCGCATTCTCGTCGCGATTAACTTCCGGCGCAAAGCAGCCCTGGCTTTCCCAGCGTTCGTAATGGTTCTGTTCGGATTCTTTCGGATCGTATTGTTTAGGAATTTCCATTTGGCAGTGGTCGGTGAATCAGTTGTCAGTCGGCAGATGTCAGATTTCAGTGGTCAGCATTGTAGAGAACAAGTTTAGCTTTAACCAATCAGCCATAGCTGGAACCGCGGCGCTCCTCACTGGGACCGCGGGCGTCCCGCCCGCAATGAGCGCGTAGCGCGAAAATGGCTTTTTGCATGCCTAGAATCTTCCGCGACGGCGGGGGCGCCCGTGGTCCTAGTAAGGTGCTGACCCAAGACTCCGGGAAGCTTCATCCTCCCAAAACACAAGGAGCAAGCCACTAGTTCAGCGGCTTGCTCCTTAAAAAATCTCTATTCAAACAGTTACGACTGCTTCTCTTCAAGCTGCCGCTTAATCAGCAACTCCGCCAGGTCCGGCACCACTTCCCAGGCGATCTCCCGCACCACCTTTTCCGAAAGCTGCTCAACCGCCCGGCGCGCGATCGCTTCGATAACCTCCGGCGCAACGCCGTGGACTGAACCCAGGTCGGCCGATGACGCGTCCACGGGCCCGGCGTCAGTTTTCGCCGGCGCGTCAACTTTTGTTTCTTTCACTATCTCGCTGACAGCCGCGGGAAATTCCTGCGTGCGCGCAAGCTGATCGGCGGTCGCAACACTTCTGCTGGATGCCGCCGTGGAAGTTTTCCAATCGCGAGGAGGAGATTTGTAAACCGGTGGACGCACATAAGCCGAAGGTTGAGATGCCGCAGCGTCCGGAACCTCATCAAGATCTATGTCCAAGACAAACTCGGCTGATTCGCTCGCCGCCGCGGTCCCTGCGTTACCAAGATCCAACAGCGTATCGTTAGCAACACCGCCTTCGTCGCTGCGCTGCTCGGGAACGTCGCTTCCTGATTGCGTCGTTTCAGCTTTCATCTCTCGTTCGTCCATTTTGGTTTGGTTTTCTGGTAACGCTCCTTCTGCCGTGGCACTGCGTGCGGCGGTCTCCTCGACCATGTGCCGAAGTCCCATCGGCAACGGTTGCGTGTCGGCGGTAACCATATCAATTTCGGCTTCGGAGAGTCGCTCCGGTTCAGGTTCGGCCACATGTTCTTCCACGTCAGGCTTGGGCAGCTCGGCCGTCGGAATCTGCTCCTCCGCCGGTCGTCCGCCCACGAGCGAGCCAACCTTATCGATCAGGTTACGGATTGATTGAAATGGTTTGGTCAAGGTGTCGTCAGCTCCTACTCTGCGTGCCTCGGCTTCATCAAACGGCTCAAAGGAACCAACCAAAAGCATAACAGGAATATGCTTCAGTTGATCATTTTGTTTTATGTATTCGCAGACTTCATACCCGCTCAACTGCGGCATGAAAACGTCGGCCAGCACCACGTCCGGCCGAAACTCCGCCAAGGTGTCGATTGCGTCTCTACCATTACTGACACTGACAACTTCCACACCTTCGTCAGTGAAGGTTAGATCCACAACCCTTTGAATGGTGATTGAATCGTCGGCGAGTAGGAGTTTGCGTCCAGCTAACAAAGCTTGGTTACCTTAGCTGATCTTTTGAAAACTGAGCGCCACTGGAGGGTTTCGGAATCGTGCAGTTGGCGCGGGGCTTGTTGCGAAGAGGCGTTTCAAAACATCAATGAAGATCGCATCCGCAATTTGAAAACTACCACCCACGCTCTGGCCCGTCAAGAGATGCACCGTGCTCACATTTCGTCAACCGTTAGCCTTATCCTCCCGGAACCTCAGTTACCGAAGTTTTGCTTGCTGCTCCGGCTTGGGTCCAACTCGTATTACTATGGAGCGAAATGAACCGCGCGCCAGTCACGTTTTCTTGGCGACAAAGAATTGGAAACGATAACACCATGAAAGCAATCAGAGTTGAATCTTACGGCGGCCCTGACCAACTGGTTTACACCGATATAGCGAAGCCCGAGCCTAAGCCGAATGAGGCGCTCGTGAAGATAGAGGCCATCGGAGTGAATTTCATCGATGTCTATCATCGGACAGGTCTCTACCCGTTGCCGCTTCCTTTCACGCCGGGCTCGGAAGCGGCAGGCACGGTCGAATCAATCGGCTCCGAAGTGAGCGAGGTTGCGGTTGGCGATCGGGTGGCTTACGCGATGAGCGTCGGCTCTTACGCGGAGTATGCCGCGGTGCCGGCCGTGCGATTGGTGAAGATGCCCGATGGGATAGACGCGCACGCCGGCGCGGCGGCTATGCTTCAGGGCATGACGGCGCATTACCTGTCCAAGTCGACTTATCCGCTGAAGAGCGGTGACACAGCTCTCGTCCACGCTGCCGCCGGTGGCGTGGGCTTACTTCTTATTCAGATGGCGAAACGTGCAGGCGCGCGCGTCTTCGGCACGGTGTCCACCGAGGAGAAGGCACGCCTTGCTCGCGAGGCTGGCGCTGATGAGGTGATCCTCTACACCGAGCAGGATTTTCAGCGTGAAGTAAGACGCATGACTGACGGCAAAGGCGTTCAGGTTGTTTACGACTCGGTCGGGAAAACAACTTTCATGAAGAGCCTGGATTCGCTGGCGCCGCGCGGTGTGTTGGCTCTGTTCGGCCAATCGAGCGGGAGCGTACCGGCTTTTGACGCGGCGCTGCTGGCGCAAAAAGGATCTCTTTATCTAACGCGGCCGTCTCTGTCGCATTACGTCTTGACGCGTGAAGAATTGCTGTGGCGCGCCGGCGATGTGCTTAACCAAATCACGGCGGGCGAACTGAAGCTGCGCATCGAGAAGACTTTTCCACTCAGCGAAGCCGCCGAAGCGCACCGGCAGCTTGAAGCGCGGATGACGACAGGTAAAATTCTGCTGCTCCCGTGAGAATCTGGCTCGAATAGTTTTTGAATACGGGCCGATGTGGCCCTTGGGCTCCCAAAAAACCGACCTCTGCTCCGACGAACGGCTATTTCCTCAAATCCGTGAGGTGCCCCTCCATTCTCAAGCAAATGCGTCCGTGAAGCCTCAATTCAGCAGCGGCGGCGAGTTTTCCGTCTCAAAGTCTTTCTGCTAAAGTCCTTGTTTCGGTTACGAGGAAGCCTGCGCGCTTTGGGAGACTGGCCTGCAGCTCTGGCGCTACGCGCAAGCATTTTGGGGCTCGTATCAGACTTTGGCCCGTGTTCCGTGCCGTGCCTTCCATTGCCAACCGCGGCGGGGACGGGGGCATCAAACCGGGGTCTTGTAGGCACGAGCAGGAAATAATTAATGCGTAATATTCTTCTTAAACTATTAAACAGCCTGGCAATCGTCCTCTTGTTGGCATTGTGCTCGGCAGTGGGCTTTGGACAAAGTGGCGGGGGCAGCGAGGTGGTCATGGTCCTGCCGTTTGAAAACACTTCCACCCGCCCCGAATACAACTGGGTGGGCGAGAGCTTCGCTGACTCAATTTCAGAACTGCTAAACAAACCCGGGCTGCTGGTGGTTACCAGCGACGAGCGCCAATCTGTCTATCAACGTCTGGGTGTGCCCGAAACGGTGCTCCCATCGCGCGCCACAGCGATCAAGTTGGCCCGCGAGTCGAAGGCCTCGATGATTGTGATCGGCACTTACTCTGTCACCCTCGCTGAATCGGCGAGCAAAGAAGGCGAGTCGAAAGAGGAGAAGGACAACTCGTCGGCGGAGGCTTATGTGCAATTGACAGCGCGCGTGATCAAGGTAAACGAGGGACGCACGCTGGGCGAAGTGTTTGACGGCAGTTGGGCTACGCGTCAATTTGATCTCGGCGGTCCGCTCACTACGCTGCAGAATATTCAAGGCCGGCTGGCTTATCAGATTCTTTATCAAAGGGACAAGGCGCTCCCCTTCTCGCAGAATCAACTGATCCAGGAAGCGACCAAAGTTCCGCAGCGAGCTTTCGAAGCCTACGTGAAGGGCGTGCAGTTAAGCGAACGCGACGACAAGCGTTCCAACTATTTGAAAAATGCCATGCGCTTTTTCGCCGAGGCGAATGGTGGAACTATTTACCCGCAGGCTGCTTTCGAGCTTGGTCGCTACTACATGCTGGAAGGAAAGTGGAAAGACGCGACGGAGTATTTCACCAAGCTGCAAAAGAAGGATCCACATTATGCCGAGGCCGCCTTCTATGCCGGGCTCGGCTACGCAAAAATGGGCGAGCTCGGGCACGCGCTGGCGGCGCTGGTTCCGCTAGCTTCGGAAGTCCCCTTGATCGGAATTTATAACAACGCGGGTGCGGTCGCTTTGCAGGCTTCGCGCGAAGAGAAGAAAGACGAAGAGCGCACGCGGTTATTGAATCAAGGCACGTCGTTTCTCGCTCGCGCGGCTGAGTCGGCCCCAGACGACCCGATGGTTCACTTCAATTACGCGCTCGCACTGTTTCTCTCCGGCAAATACCTGGAAGCAGCGGATCAACTCAAGCCGGTGATTACCGCCGACCCGAGAGATGGCCAGGCGTATTTCCTTTACGCCAAAGCCCTTGAGAAGATCGGCAAGACGGAAACTGCCACCGCCGCAGATGATCAGGCGCGCCGTTATCTACCAACCTATGCGAAGTTTCAGACGCAATGGCAGAAATCGCAGACCCTCGCGGGCGTGGCCCCGCGGATGCGCGACGTGCTGAATCGCGACGACGTCTCCGACCTCGTGCGCAAGAATGCGATGGCCAACACTGCCAACTCTTCCGGTACTGAAGATCTGTTGGCAAAGGTTCGCGAACTTTATCAAGCCGGACGCGATGAGGAAGCTCTGCCGGAGCTGCACCGCGTGGTGATGCTGGAACCCACAAACGCCGAAGCTTACCTGTTGAGCGGACGAATCAATCAACGCCGCGGCGATCAGGAAGCTGCGATTGCCGCGCTCAAGACGGCAATCTTTTGGGATCCGAAACTCATTGACGCCCACGTACTCCTGGGAAGGATTTTTCTCGAGCGCGGCGATCGCAGCGAGGCGACGAAGTATGCTTCGAGCGCGATGACTATCGACCCAAACAACCAGGAAGCGATCGGTTTGCAGCGTCAGGTCACGATGGGCAAAAACTAACGGCTCTGCAATTTCGTCGACTAAACCGAATGAGGCATTTCCCATCGAGGATTTGCCTCATTTCGTTTTATAGTTACCGCGAATGGGTTCAACCAAATGCAACCAGCTTTCTTAATCGGTCTCGCGGTTGTCGCGCTGCTCGGCGCGTCGCTCCTGGTGCTGGGTCTTTGGCGCCACAAAAACGCGAGCGGCGGCGACGTCAACCTTTTAGGTGAACGCGGCCGAGTGGAAACGAAGATCGATCCCGAAGGGTCGGTCATCGTTGCTGGTGAACTATGGCGAGCAATATCGCATGATGGCGGAGTCATCGATGTCGGCTCAGTCGTGCGCGTGGTTGGCATGCAGTCCCACCTTGCCGTAGTCGAATTGTCAGAACATCCTGCGCGAGCGCGCGGCTAACCTTAACGCCCAATCCCCTCTCAATTCCACAAAACCATTTCTGTGGCACGCAAGCTGCTCTAGAGATAACCGGCACGTACGGAACACTGACGCAAAGTTAATCCGTGACCCCGCCGCCATCTGACCTCTGAGCGCCGCCTGCCGCTGCGCCAGCCGCCCGCCGAGCAACCCTTCAGCGCTTCTCCTTCCTTTATGTGAACCCAGTCAGCAATGACTGGGTTCTCCCACGTTTAGGGTCCCATACTTTCCGCCTCGATACTGAACCGATTAGCGAGTCCGCAGTTCTTTGCGCTTCTTTGCGAGACCTGTGCGCTCTTTGCGTTTACTTTGTTAACGCACTAAGAACAACTCGCAGCAAAGGACGCGAAGCGGATCGCGAAGAGACGCAAAGGGCGCCAACCCTTAACGCTCAATCGCTTCTCAATTCCACAAAACCATTTCTGTGGCACACAAGCTGCTCTAGAGATAACCGGCACGTACGGAACACTGACGCAAAGTTAATCCGTAACCCCGCCGCCATCTGACCTCTGAGCGCCGCCTGCCGCTGCGCCAGCCACCCGCCGAGCAACCCTTCAGTGCTTTCCTTCCGAAATTGGAACCCAGCCAGCAATGGCTGGGTTCTCCCGCGTTTAGACCTAAGTTTTTCAGCACCAACCACTTCTTCCTTTATTTCCTGACTATTTCCCGTTCCTGGCAAGTTGACGCGATGTTCGTCATCGTGCGACGGAATTTGTCACTCTGACCGTGACGCTTTCTGTCGTTTTGACCTCTAACGGGCGCTTCCCAGTGGTTCCAGAGCGCCGGATTCTGTCGTTCCAAAAAATATTTTTCGGCCCTGCTGATCGGCGCTGCCAGCCCATCGCCGCAGACGCCCCCGCAAAGCTTTCGCCCCCACCTCGCGGCTTTTGATAGACTCCTCCGCAATGCAGGATGCTACCTCTAACGCGGCCGACAAATTCTCCGCAACGCCTCTCCGGCTCACCTCATTCGCGTCTCGCTTGCGCTGCCATGCGCCTTCAATCACCGATTCTGGAATCGCCGTCATCTCGGCCGGCCTGCTGATCGTCTCGTTTCCAAATTTCGATCTTTGGCCCCTTGCCTGGTTTGCCTTAATACCGCTGTTCATAGTCATCGCTCGAACTGCGCTGCCGTGGCGATCATTCATCCTTGGGTGGCTGTGGGGCGGCGTCTTCTTTTATGGGTCGTGTTACTGGCTCACTTACTCGATGATTCATTTTGGTGGCCTGCCCACGCCCCTAGCTTTCATCGCTCTAATTCCTGGTGCGTTGACGGTCGGAATCTTTCCTGGCTTTTTCGCGCTGGCCTTGTCTCGCGCGATCAAACGATGGGGCACATCAACCTTATTTCTCGCCCCCGTCTTGTGGGCGGCGCTGGAATGGGCCAGGCTCGGAATCACCGGCCAGCTCTGGAATGCCATTGGTTACTCGCAGGCCTACCAACCGCTGCTCATTCAACCGGCTCGATGGGGTGGAGTCTATCTGGTCGGCTTTTTTATCGTGGCGGTAAACGCGGCCCTCGCTTTTGCGCTCATGAAGCGCACTTCCAAATCTTTGGTCATCGCGGGCGCGGCAATCGTTCTGGCAGCTTTCGTTGTCGTGGCAGCTCATCGCACATCGCCTTCGCGCGAGGAGCTTGCGCCGGACACAGCCGTGGTGGTCGTCGCGATTCAACCTAACGTACCGATGGATTTGATTAAGTCCGTTACCGACATGCAAAAGCTTACCGCTCGCCACTTCGAGATGAGCGAAGCCGCATTGCGTAGTCTTCCCAACGACGGAAAACCGCGCCTGGTTGTTTGGCCGGAGTCGCCAATGAACTTCGGTTACGGAGGCGACTCCATGCTGCGAGAACGTCTCGCAGTTTTCGCGCGCGCTCACAACACATCGGTGTTACTAAACTCGCTGGAAGCGGCGCCCAATGCGGGGCTTTACAACTCGGCCGTGCTCATAAATCAAGCGGGTGGCCTCGTCGCTCAATATGATAAGATTCGCTTACTGCCGTTTGGCGAGTATGTTCCGCTGCCACAGTGGATGCCGGGGGCGGGTTTGATAAGCGGGATTGTCGGCGACTTCACGCCGGGCACGAACTACCAGTTAATGCCAGTCGGCGACGCGCGTGCGGGAGTCTTCATTTGCATCGAGTCGGCTTATCCGTCGATCGCCAGGAATTTTACCGGCGCTGGCGCGGACGTGCTGATCAATATTTCGAACGATGGATACCTCGGGCCGACGGCGGTGATGCGACAACACCTGGCGAACGCAGTTTTTCGCGCCGTGGAAAACGGGCGGCCGGTGCTGCGGGTTACGAATACGGGTATCACGGCGCTGATTACGCCAACCGGCGTGGTGAAGGATGCGACCGAGGGTTTCAAGCCGGATGTCAGGACATGGCGAATCACGCGCCCGCAGAATGGAACGACTTTCTATACCGCCCACGGAGATGTGTTAGCTGCCGCGTGTGCAGTGTTAAGTTTGCTGGTGTTTGGAATTTCATTTAGCCGGCGCAAAGTGGCAGGGGCGTCCCACCCGTGAATCACGCGCAGGATGCGCGTGCCACATCATGCTTTGGAGGATTACGGATCTAATGATCGAGACTTTATCAATTCAGGATTTAAGAACATCTCATGAAGAGCTAGGGACACGTGTTAGTCAGCTCGGGAGGTTTCTTTGATGTCGCTTCAGGCAAGGAACAGTTAACGCGCATCGAAAGCGAAGCCTCGTCGCCTGATTTTTGGAACGACCAGGACGCGGCCCAGAAACTTCTGCAGAAGCGAACTGTGCTGGAGAAGAAAATCCAACGGCAGGAACGCTTTGAATCTCAGATAGCGGATGCCGCAGTGCTCTTTGAATTTGCCGAGGAAGACGAAGAATCGCTCGTCGAACTGCGCTCGCTGATTGAGCGTCTGGAGCATGAGATCGCCGTGGCCGAAACTGAAATGCTGCTCGGCGGCGACAACGATCAGTTAAACGCAATCTGCACTATTCATCCCGGCGCGGGTGGAACTGAATCGCAAGATTGGGCCGAGATGCTCCTGCGTATGTATTTGAAATGGGCGGAACAGCGCGAGTTCAAGACCGAGATCATTGACTACCAACCTGGCGAAGAAGCGGGACTCAAAGGTGTGACCTTTCGAGTGGAGGGTGAATACGCCTACGGCCTGCTTGCCGCCGAAGCAGGGGTTCACCGGCTGGTACGCATCTCTCCCTTTGACCAGGCAGCGCGGCGGCACACGTCCTTCGCGTCACTGTTTGTTTATCCGGAAGTGGACGAGAACATCGAAGTGGAAATCAACGATAAGGACTTGCGGGTTGATACCTACCGGGCGACCGGAGCGGGCGGCCAGCACATCAACACTACCGACTCGGCCGTTCGCATCACCCATGCGCCGACCGGCATCGTAGTTCAGTGTCAGAACCAGCGTTCGCAACACCAAAACCGCGCGGTGGCCATGCAAGTCTTGAGGTCGCGTTTATACGAACTTGAGCTGGAGAAACGAAAAGCCGAAACCGCGGAGCTCGAGGCAAATAGAGCTGACATCTCGTTTGGATCGCAAATTCGAAGCTATGTGCTCGCGCCGTATCAACTGGTGAAAGACACGCGGACAAAACTTGAGCGCGGGAATGTTGACGCCGTGCTCGGTGGCGATATTGATGATTTTATCAAGGCGTTTCTGCTTTTCAAGAAGGCTGCGTAAATGTTGACGCGATATATGTCAACAAGGGAAATCAGATGATCCACGAAATCACACGAAACGACTCGAACTAAGAGTCTCTTTTCGTGTTGCTTCGTATGATTCGTGGATCGTTCGCGTCAGCCAACGATTTACGGCGAATAAGCAATATGGCAACTACCGACTTTGATGACAAGCCCAGGATAATCACTCCGCGAAACAGTCGCCGGAATGAGATTGTCGCGATCTCCCTGCTCGCCGTCGGCTTGCTGCTCCTGCTCTGCCTCGTCTCCGCCACTTTCTATCCAAACGATCCTTCGTGGAATTCCGCCGGCCAGAATGAAACGCACAACTGGGCCGGGGCCATTGGCGCAAACGTTGCCGCACTGCTCTTTCAGTCGATTGGATTGGCGGCCTATCTGCTGCCCTTCCTGCTACTCGCCGCCGCTTGGCGACGTTTCAAAACGCGCAGCTTTCGCGCGCCATTGTCGCGCCTGCTCGGCCTCGTAATTCTCACCATGGCTGCCGCGGCCCTCCTGTCAATCGCAAACATCCAGCCGATTTTCGATGCGAGCGTTCAGCCGGGTGGACTGGTAGGAACAGTGATCTCCCGGAGCCTAGCCAGTGGTCTTAATACTGTCGGTGCGACCGTTCTCCTAATCGCCATAGCCGCCACCGGATTGCTGCTGGCAACGAACTTTTCCTTCATTGGTTTTTACCAAAAACTCCTAGCGCTGTTTAGCAGGCGCTTTGGATTTGTCACTGCCATCCCGGAAAGATTCGCGGCCTGGCGAGAAGCACGGCGCGAGCGTGCGCAGGTCCGCAAAGAACAGCGCGAGATTCAGAAGGCCGAGAAACTTGCCGCCCGCGCCGCCATGACCGATGTGCTCGGCGCAAATTTGAAAGACGCTAATCTAAGTCCCGAGCAACGCGTCGCCGAGTTCATGAAGGAAACGGGATCGACCTCGATTGCACCGGCCGCTATCAACCGCGGCGAAGCGCAAATGTCGGCAGCGACGACCATCGAAGCTCCCAGCGCGTCGGCGCGGGCCGCGGCTGCGGGTGCTGCCGGCGAGCGCGCCACAGTAGTTACCGGCGCCACCGGAAAACGGTCGATCTTCCCCGGCTCAAACGGCGGCAAGTCTGCCGGCGCTGATGTCGAGACAATGGTCGAGGGCGCTTCGGTGCTGCGCCCCAAAGGCGAAGCGCCCGCCACCGGCAAACTTCCTTTCGACGCCGACCGCTCGAAGCGCGTGTCTTACAGCGACTACTCAATGCCGCCGCTCGAGTTTCTCAATGAGGCGCCGCCACACAGCGAACAAGCTGATACTGAACTGCTCGGGCTCGCCACGCGGTTGGCCGAGAAGTGCAAAGAATTTAATGTGACCGGTCAGATCAAGCATATCTGCCCTGGCCCAGTCGTCACCACTTACGAATTCAAGCCCGATCCCGGCGTCAAATATTCACGCGTCGTTTCCCTGGTTGACGATCTGTGCCTGGCGCTCAAAGCTGAATCGATTCGCATCGATCGCATGCCGGGCAAGCCACACGTCGGCATCGAGGTGCCGAATCCCCGTCGCGAAACAATTTTTCTGCGGGAAGTGATCGAGTCGCGCGCGTTTCGTGAGTCGGGTTCCAAACTAACGATAGCGCTGGGCAAAACTATTGATGGGCTCAACTACGTGGCCGATTTGGCGAAGATGCCGCATCTGCTGATCGCCGGAACTACCGGCGCTGGCAAATCTGTGGGCGTTAACGCCCTGATCGTTTCAATTCTCTACCGGGCGCGCCCGGACGAAGTTAAGTTTATTCTGATCGATCCCAAGCGGCTCGAGTTGGGTCTCTATGCTGACATTCCGCACCTCGCGACCCCGATAATCACGGATCCGAAAGTTGCGGCGCGCTCGCTCAAGTGGGCCGTCAAGGAAATGGAGCAGCGCTACAAGGACCTGGCCGGCTGGGGCGTGCGCAACATCGATGGTTACAACACGGAGATAATGCGCCGCAATCTGGTCCAGGAATATGACGACAAGGGCGAACCGCACAAGCCACTTCCCTACATTGTCATCATCATCGACGAGTTGGCTGACCTGATGATGACTTCCGGGCGCGAAGTTGAAGAGTCAATCACCCGCCTGGCGCAGATGGCCCGCGCCGTGGGCATTCATCTCGTCCTGGCCACGCAGCGGCCCTCGGTCGACGTGATTACCGGACTGATCAAGGCAAACTTTCCGTCGCGCATCTCCTTCCGTGTCTCTTCAAAAGTAGACTCGCGCACGATCATCGACACCAACGGTGCGGAACACCTGCTCGGCCGCGGCGACATGTTATTTCTGCCGCCGGGTACGTCACGGCTCATCCGCGTTCACGGCGCCTACATCGATGAATCTGAAATCGGCCGGGTCGTTAATCATTCCAAGGCGCAGGGCGCACCCGAGTACAACGAAACAATCACGCAATCTGAAGAAGAGGCGTTGGGACTCGAAGAAGGCAGCGGCGAGCACGATGAACTGTTTGAGGAAGCTCTGCGCATTTGCGTCGAGATGAAACGCGCCTCCACGTCTGTGCTCCAACGCCGCTTGCGCATCGGATACGGCCGCGCCGCCGCCATCCTCGACATCATGGAACGCGAAGGACTGATCGGCCAGGCCGACGGCTCGCGACCTCGCCCCGTGCTGGGTCGTGCCTACGAGATGATGGCGCAGTGGGATGAGGCGGGCGCTGACGAGTAAGAATCCATTCCTCGCGACCGATTTGAAACATTTTTCCACCCTCGTTGTGGAAAACTCTGTGGACAACTCTCCATAAAACATACGAAGTTTTGAAATCGTTAGACTTCCAGCATCGTGCACACGTGAGCGGCAGACTCGCAAAGTCTGTCTAATCATCCACTTGCATCCATGAAACAATATTTCCCACCAGCACGGTTTCCCGTTCGACGCATCAGGGGTCAGATATGCGCGCTCGTGACGATTGCGCTATTCAGTTCAGCCTGCGCGACCCTTCCTTATCCAGTCGTTGAGACCCGCGCGAGCTTCCGCGCCTCGACATCTGAAACACCCGCGCTAACCAACATCAACTCCGCAAGTACGAAAGAACTCGAGAAACTTCCGGGCATAGGCAAGGCTATTGCAGAGCGCATCATCGAGCACCGCGATAAGTACGGTCCCTTTCGCCGCGCGGAACACCTGCTCATGGTACGTGGTATCAGCGATCGAAAATTCCGCGAGCTGCGAGATTTGATCACAACCCAATAAGAGTTCGGAGTACCGCCTTCAGACGGCTTGCCCTGAACTGCCCGCTTGAAGGCGGTACTCCGAACCTCATCGAAAATCCAATTGATAATTGAGTTGAAAAAGAGTATGAAAGGCACGTCAACATCAAGGCCTACTCAGCTCAAATCAGAATCTCAAGCGATGCGCCTCTGAGTAATACGGATTCGACGGTGCAAACTGAAACGTCTCACAACCTGCGATAGGAGAAAACCATGACTATGAAAAAGAAGGGTCTGACTCGACGTAGCTTTCTCGAGCGAGTCGGGATAGCCGGCGGCTCGGCGGCCATCTACGAATCAATGACCGCGCTTGGGTTAATCAACCTTCCCGAAGCCTGGGCCGGACCGCCTGAGCTTCCGCAAGGTTCGGGAACCGGCAAATCCGTAGTCATCCTGGGCGCCGGCATCGGCGGGCTGACGGCAGCTTACGAACTCACTCGTGCCGGATATGGCGTCACAATTCTTGAATTGACTGAACGGGCGGGGGGCCGCAACCACAGCGCGCGGCGTGGCACTGTGCTCACCGAAAAAAGAGCGGATGGCACAACTCTCCGCCAAGTGTGCAACTTCGACGAGGGCCTTTACCTGAACCTTGGTCCCGGACGTCTCCCTTATCATCACCGGCGCGTGCTGCACTACTGCCAGGAACTCGACGTGGCGCTGGAAATCTACGTCATGGAGACCATGGCGAATCTCTTCCAGAGCGATAAGGCTTTTGGCGGCAAAGCCCAGCTTCGGCGCCGCATCGCCTACGACACTCAAGGCTACATCTCCGAGATGTTGGCAAAGGCAGTGAACCAAAATGCCCTCAACGCCGAGTTGGATGAAGGCGACCGCAATAACCTCCTGTGTCTCCTGAAAAACTTCGGCGATCTCGGCGCGAACGAGTTGTGCCAGTCCTGCGGCCAAACGAAATGCAAGAATTGCAACGCGACTTGTCAGAACTGCGTCAGTTGCGGAAGAGAATGTCGCACCTGTTTCGAGTACACCGGCTCAACGCGCGATGGCTGCCCAATCACGGTTTACGAGCCCTGCGAGCCCGGCGCTAAACTCGCCCTGAAGGAACTCCTCAGTTCCGATTTCTGGCGCTACCGCTTCTTCCAGTCGTTTGAATACGAATGGCAGCCGACACTCTTTCAACCCGTCGGCGGCATGGACAAGATTGTGGACGGCTTTGTCAGCAAGGTGGGCTCGCTCATTCAGTATCAAACTGAAGTGCTGAACATCGAGACGCGGGCAGACGGCGTTAGTATCGCGACGAGAGACCGGAAAACCGGCGCTCGCAAAGCAATAAATGCAGACTATTGCCTCAGCAATATTCCTCTGCCAATCCTCAGCAAGATCAAAAACAACTTCGCGAAGGATTTCAGCGACGCTGTGGCGCTGTGTGAATACGATCCTACCTGCAAGCTCGGCTGGCAGGCGAACCATCGTTTCTGGGAAAACGACCGGAACCAAATCTACGGCGGCATCAGCTACACGGACGATCCAATCACGCAGATGTGGTATCCGTCGTATGACTACTTCACCAAAAACGGGACCCTGACCGGCGTGTATAACTACGACAACGACGCCATCGCCTTCGGCAACATGAACGCTGAACAGCGAATCGCCATGGCCCGGAAAGGCGCCGTAAAGTTTCATCCAGAATTTGCGGATACGCGGATGGTTCCTTCCGACAAAGCGATTTCCATAGCCTGGCAGAATATCGCAAACGAAGGCGGAGGCTGGGCCAACTGGAACCCGGCGAGCGGCGATCATGCCAAAGCCTATTCGCGACTGCTGGCTCCGGATCGGCGGTTCTTCGTAGTCGGTGATCAAGTCTCCCAGCTTCCCGGCTGGCAGGAAGGCGCGATGATGTCTGCCCAACATGTTGTCGAACAAGTGGCCGGACGTCGCCTGAAGACGGTGCCTAGGATCATCCGCGCACCGAATACACGACGCCTGATTCATGGCCGCAGCTAGACGGACCTGCCCAGTATGAGGTCAGTACCACGACGCGGTAGCGCGTGGGTTTCGCCGCGCAACTAAGACTATCGCGTGAGCAACTCCGAGTAGCACCCACCCGCTAACGCGTGGTGGTACTGACCTCATACCGCTCGTGATTGT
>JANMVC010000261.1:0-2460 GCA_031392315.1 Pyrinomonadaceae bacterium
CTGCCAGCCATCAGCACAATCATTTCGCCTCGATCAACGACGCGGCTATCCAGCAAAACCTTTTCACCCTGCTTCAGCATTTCTTCAGTCGAATCCGCATGCGGCATCAGGAGCGACTCCACTCCCCAGATCAATGCCAGCTCATTTCTCACTTCTTCAGAGTTTGTCAGCGCCACTATTCTTTGCGCGGGCCGCAGCGCGGAAAGGCGGCGGGCCATCAAGCCTGACTCCGTCAACACGGCCGTCACTCTTGTTCCCATCTCTTCCGCAGCGTAGGCAGCAGCTTCGCAAAGCGCCCGACTCACGCGGCCCGACTGTTTGCCGGCCCACTTCAAAAAATTGTCCGCGGAGATTTCTCTCCCAGCCTCCGCCGATTCAATGATCCGGCACATCGTCTCTACTGCCTGCACGGGATAGTCGCCACTGGCGGTTTCATTGGAGAGCATTAGAGCATCCGTCCCATCCCAGACGGCGTTTGCAACGTCTGACGCTTCCGCGCGCGTGGGCCGCGGATTGTTCACCATCGATTGCAACATCTGCGTGGCCGTAATCACCATCTTCCCGGCTTCAACTGCGCGCGCGATGATCCGCTTCTGGTAAACCGGCACCAGCTCAACGCTCGTTTCCACACCCAGATCGCCCCGCGCCACCATCACCGCATCCGCAGTCGCAATGATCTCGTCGAGATGATCGATAGCTTCGGCCTTTTCAATCTTGGCCACGAGCGGCGCGCGTCCGCCGGCTTCTTTGATCAACGCCTTGGCGCGCGCGCAGTCTTCCGCGCGACGTACAAACGAGAGTGCGATGTAGTCAACGTCCTGCCCGACTGCCCAATTGAGATCGCTAATATCTTTCTCGGTCAGCGAGTCGATTGGTAAAGCCACGCCGGGTAAATTGATCCCCTTGCGTTCACCGAGCACGCCGCCATTGATCACTCGACACACGACATCGGTCTTGGTGGTGCTCTCCACTACGAGCGCAATGGCGCCGTCGTCAAGCAGCAAACGCGCGCCCGTTTCAACTACGCGCGCGAGATCAGGATAGTTAGTGGCAACTTGCTTGTTGTCGCCAATGATGTCGCGGGTGGTGAGAATGAAAATGTCGTCGGCTTTCAATTCTACCGGTTGCCCATTCTGGAGTTGGCGCGTGCGAATCTTCGGGCCAGAGAGATCGACCAGCACTGCGAGGGGGCGGTTCAACCTGCGGGCAGCGGTGCGCGCGCGGGCGATGTCCTCGGCCTTTTCCTCCTGCGTGCCGTGAGACATGTTGATGCGCACACCGTTGGCCCCGGCATGCAGCAAACTCTCAATCACGCCGGGTTCGCGCGAGGCGGGTCCCAGCGTCGCCAGAATCTTTGCTTTCCTCGTTGGCTTTGAATCGTGTTCCAGCTTAGTGTTCCTCCACTTCCAAGCGCTCTTTCACGGGCGGGTTCCTAGTAAAGTCCGGGAATCAGCGCCGGCACCCGGTGCGCATAGGCTTCAAAAGTTTGACCAAAAGCAGCGCGCAGCAAACGCTCTTCTCTGCGGATCCGGATGATCGTCCCAACCGCAAAAACGATCAGCGCAGGGACAATTGCGAGCCAATGGCTGACGGCCAAACCGGTTGCCAGCAACATTCCCAGCATCCCGGTGTAGATCGGGTGTCTCACAAAAGCATACGGCCCCGTGGTTGCGAGTTTATGGCCCTCGACCAGGCGCGCGGTGATGCTCCATTCCCTGCCCAAAGTTTTGATAGCTGCCGTAAGTATAAACACCGAGCCCACTGCCGCCCCCAACGCAAGTAGACTTGCGGCTACTGCCAACGCCTCGCTGCTGGAAACGATTGGAGTCAGGGCTTCACGACGCCAACCCCAAACGACTGCATACGACAGCAGTTGCAGAACCAGGCCCACATGCGAACTTGGATCCCTGGTTTGGTCTGGCGGAGACGGCGGCCTCCGGCGAAAGAGAAACACCCCGCCAAAGACAAACCAACATACCATCACAATTCCAAAAACCAGAGTCGGGAGAAATCGTAGCGTCGTGTTCATTTTTATAAGTTTGCGGCGAGGCTTCCTCCGGATGTCATTGACCCTTCGTTATCTCGGTCTGGATCACTTTTTCCAGTTCAACTCCGGTCGCTGCCTCGTAGCCGATAAACCGCTTTGCCAATTGACCGTCGCGCCCAAACACAAACGTTTGGGGAATCGTTTGATTGTCTGAAAGGAACAGATCCGTCAGAGGCCTGTCGGGAAAACCGAGTGGATAAGTAATGTTGAGTTCGCGAGCGAAGTCGGCCACCTTGATTCGATCGTCCCCGCCGCCAACGTTGAGCCCTACGATTTCCATGCCTGCCGCTCCGAATTGCCGCCGGAGACTGAGGAATTGCGGAATGCTCCGGCGGCAGGGCTCACACCAGGTCGCGTAAAAATCCAGCACCAACACCTTGCCACGGTAATCGGAAATCTTTGCGCGTTTGCCG
>JANMVC010000271.1:0-5164 GCA_031392315.1 Pyrinomonadaceae bacterium
CACATGCGCGTCGACATTCAAATCACCGGCGAAGAAGGGACCAAGGACGATTCGCCGTTCAAAGTAGGAACCTACAGTCCGAAGGCGGACAAGTTCAACACCGTCAGATCGGTAATCATCAACAGCATGGTTGATGGCAAAGAGACGAAGACGAGCTTCGATACGTTCTCGTCCGCGCAAACTGTTAGCGGCGAGTTGAAGATCACTGCGGTCACTGCCGACACCGTGAGCGGCGAAGTGAATCTGAGCGAAGGCGACAAATCTATCAAGGGTAAGTTTATCGCCAACCTGCCAAAGAAAAAGTAAAGCACGGTTTGACTTCATAAATTGGAGAACAAGATGCGAAAACTAAGCCTGATAGTTTGCGTCATCATCCTCGGAACTCTAACCGTCTTTGGCCAAAGACGGGTGGGGATTCCCAGGCTTCCCAGACCTAATCAGCCGGCTCAACCATCAAGCCCTACACCCACGCCGAGCGAAAGCACTGGGCCGACCGCCGAGCCCGCGGTGACCACTCCACAATCCGGTGCGGTTGTTGACGATGGCTTCACCTGGTTTGAAGCCAAAGCCACCGAAACGCTCGGCCACAACAACATTCCGGTTAGCACGGGCTGGGTATTGAAGAGTCACGTGCGGGTGTTTGGCGACTATCCCAATCGCAGCGCCATCAAACTCGTCCTGGCGAAAGGCGGCCGAGCCGTGGCCACTACGCGCTGTGAAGTGGACATTTATCACCGCGGCCCAAATGACGTGGACCAAAGTTACATGTGGACCAACGAATGCTGGCGCAAGGATACAGCGACGAAGGAAGTGGGCAACTTCGATCTCAAGGTCTTCACCGTCAACGGCGACACCGACGAGGAAAAACTTGTTCGCACTTACAAACTCGAAGTACGCACGGTGAATCATGTGCTCGCCGGCCAGCAGCCCGGCGTGGCGCCGCCCGATTACTACATTCCGCGCCACGCCGAAGCTCCCGTCAGTTTCATCTTCCTGCGTCCCAGTGGTTACACGGATTATTTCGAGTTTGGCAGCAGGCCCGAGCGTTCGGGAGCGAATACCGTTGAACTCTATTTCAACCTTTCGCCGAGCACTATCGGCAAGGACCTGCCACACGGTTACATGCGGTGTTCAGTCGACGGCAAACGACTCTCAATGCCTGGCCCAATGCCGTATGCCGACCAGGCGCTCAGTCACGTGGCGCGTAGCTTCGTAGTGATTTATCAGGATCGGTTGGCGCCGCAATTCAAACGCGGGACGGAATATCGCGAAGAGATTGGCTTTCGCATGGTGCGCCTGAAAGCTCCGCTGACTTGGGGACGTGTGCGCGAAACCAATCGTTTGGCGCTTGAAGATTATCCGGGAAACTGGGAATGCAGCTTGATGAACAACGGCGAAGTTTGGCGCACATGGCGCTGGCGCATCGGCAGCAATGGCAGGCCGGATGTTCATCCGGAGCAGAATGGCAACGTCAATCTTTATTTCAATTCGTTCATCGTGGACATGATGATTCCCGCCGGCGGCAGCCCGCTGGACCAGCGACTGGTTCCCGTGTCGGCAACGGAAGGTCTCTTCTACGGACAGAAGTGGACCTCTGCCGAAGGGCGAGCCATGGCGGCGCGCCTGCCGGTAAAAGGGAAACCGTGGCCTGCGCCATCTACCGCAAAGTAAGAAAGAGATCGACCCGGTTGACGCTTGGTTCGTCAAACAAACAGCATTAATCCAATGAGGTCCAGAGGAGAAAAAAATGACAAAGCTTTCACGATTAGTTTCAATTGCTTCGATCCTGATGGCAGTTGGAGCGGTCGCCTTTCTGGCATCAGCGACGGTTCGCGCGCAAGGAACCCACAAAGGCAGCTTCTACACCAAGGCGGATGTTGAGCGGATCATCAAGCGCGTCGAAGATCGCAGCGACGCTTTCCGGAAAGTTGTTGACCGTTCACTCGATCGTAGCGCGCTCAACGGTACGAATCGCGAAGACAACATCAATCAGCAAGTGAAGGAACTGGAAAGTGCGATTGACGATTTGCGCCGGGATTTCGATCGCGCTCAGACGTGGGAAGAAACTCGTGCGCAGGTGCAGCGCGTGATGAACGAAGCCGACGAGGTCAATGCGCTGGTGCGGCGCGGACGCTGGCGGCGCGGCGGCCCAGTGAAGGCCGAGTGGGCGCTGGTGCGCGCGGACTTGAACAAGCTCGCTGGGATTTACAACCTGCGGCTGCTGGTTGCATAACGAAGACGGTCCGCAGATTACGCGGATTACGCAGAAGGGACCAAATAGTCGGTGCTGTACTTAAGTCCTTCTCAAATCTGCGGAATCTGCGGACAAATTCCTAATCATCAGTCGGCCGACTTTCTGATCGCAGTTTTCTGGCGGTGTTCGTCAACGGCGACGTACACCACTTCCGCTTCCGTCACCCGCACCCGCTCAGTTCCCTCGCCCACTCTTTCCGCCTCCACAATCACTCGCACCGTGATCGACGTGTTTCCGATGCTGACAGTTTCAGCATAGAAGCTGACCAGGTCACCTACAAATACGGGCTTGTGAAAAATCACTTCGCGCATCGCCACTGTGACAAAGCGTTCCATGCGCGTGCGGCGGTGCGCTTCAATCGCGCCAGCCATGTCGATATAGCTCAAAATCACGCCGCCGAAGATCGTGCCGGCGGAATTGGTGTCGCGCGGCAGCAGCGCGATTCGTATGGCCGGATCGGTATAAGAATTCATGTTGGTTATCCTGACTCGGTTTTGCTATTTCTGATACTGGCGACTGGTCCAGTCAGTAATTTTCTGCTTCAACTCATCCAGATGACCTTCAAAGAAATGGCCGGAACCCGGGATGATATGAAACTCAACGCTCTGGTTGTGTTTCGACATCTCATCCACCAATTCCCGCAGGCCCGGAACAGACCCAAATTCGTCCTGGTCGCCATGAATAAACAAAATCGGCTTCGCGCAGGCCGTTAGAAAACTGAAGTCATATTTATCGACCGGCGTGCCAATGCTAATGAGATTCCTCACGCGTTCGTCGGCGATTCCTATTTCCAAACCAACCCGCGCGCCAAACGAGAATCCGCAAAGCGTGATGGGCTGGGCCGGGTAATTCTCGGCAAGGTAGTCAAGCCCCGCTTGCACATCTTCCAGCTCACCGCGTCCTTCATCGTGTTCCCCAGTACTCTGGCCCACGCCGCGAAAGTTTATTCGCAAAGTGATTAGTCCCGCATCGTTTAAGGCGCTGGCCGCGCGGAAGACGACCTTGTTGTGCATCGTGCCGCCGCCGAGCGGATGTGGATGAAGCACGAGCGCCACTCCATTGGTGACCCCATTTCGCGGTTCTTTGAGAATGGCCTCGAGCTGACCGTGGACCACCGGAATGAAAAGATTGCCTGCTGGGTACATTGGTCAAGAGAATGACAGATTTGCGTTCCAAAAACCAAAGCGCACTTAGGCTGGGAGCGAGGCAGCGGGGTCCCCGGCCGGGCAGCTCGGCTGGGGTGCTCGTCCTGCCCGCAATGAGCGTGTGAGCGCGAAAGTGCCGTGATTGCAAACCGTTTTCGCGAGCTGCGCCCGCGTCATTGCAGGCAGGATGCTTGCGCTCCCAGCCATAAGTTTGACTTGGAAACCGCGAAAGATTAGTTTCGTCCAACTTCGACAAATCGTCAGCAGTAGCAAATGGCAGCAGACAATTCACCAACCAGGCCCGAGGAAGTGTCGCACGAAGCGCACGAGGTTTTTCGAGATACCGTCGAGAGCTCGCGCATCATTGCCGAAACTGCCTCGGACGCAATCATCACCATCAACGAACGCAGCCGCATCGTTTTCGTCAACCGTGCGGCCACGAAAATCTTTGGCTATTCGTCTGACGAATTAATCGGCAGCGAACTTACGCTGTTGATGCCCGAGTATCTCCGGCACGTTCACCGCGCCGGCCTCAAGAGCTACGTCGACACCGGACAGCGGCATATCTCGTGGGAAGCCGTCGAACTTCCTGGTCTTCACAAAAGCGGGCGAGAGATATTGCTCGAACTTTCGTTCGGCGAATTTCACGCCGATGGCCAACACTACTTCACCGGCATCGCTCGCGACATTACCAGCCGGAAGCGCGACGAGCACCGGCTGGCTCTGCAGCATGCGGTGACCGAGATTCTCGCGGAGGCACCTTCGCTCGACGACGCCGCGCCTGCGTTGCTCAGTGCAATCTGCATTCAGCTCGGATGGCAGTTGGCGGCTTTGTGGAGAGTTGATCCCGAACGAAGCGAACTGCAGCAAGTGTGTAATTGGCGAGACCAAAGCGTGGAACCGGGCGCCGAATTCGAACTAGTTAGTCGCGAGCTTCGCTTTTCGCGAGGCGAGGGTTTTCCCGGCGAGGTGTGGGCCAGCCAGGAACCGATCTGGATTAGTGAGTTTGGGAAAGATAAATATCCTCGTTCGCCAATTGCCGCGCGCGGAAACCTGCATTCCGCATTTGGTTTTCCGATCGTCCTCAGCAAAGAGGTGTTCGGGGTAATCGAGCTCTTCAGCGCTGAAACAAAAGAGGCCGATCCCGCCACGCTTGATACCCTCGCCGCCATCGGCAGCCAAATCGGCCAGTTCATCGAGCGCAAGAACAACGAAGCCGAACGCATCATGGCCCTCGCACGTGCGCACGAAGCGCGTCTCGAGGCTGAGGCCCTCACGCGGCGCCTTTCCGCTCTCCAAACTGTGACCGACGCAGCGCTCGCGCATCTCTCGGTCGAGGAAGTGATTTTTGAATCTCTACAACGAACTCGCGAAGCCTTGACTGTAGACACTGCCAGCATTCTTTTGCTTGAAGCTGACGGCGACCAACTCGTGGCTTGGGCTGCGCAAGGTTTGGAAGAGGAGGTCAATCTCGGCATTCGCATTCCCGTCGGCAAAGGTTTTGCGGGAAAGATTGTGGCCGAGAGAAAACCCGTAATCATTCCCGATGTAGACCAGGCAGACATCTATAACCCTCTGCTGCGCGAAAAGGGTATCAAGTCGTTGCTTGGGGTTCCGCTCATGATAAGCGGAGAAGCGATTGGCGTGCTCCACGTGGGCATGTTGAAACCTGCTGAATTTACGGCAGACGATGTCCGACTTTTGCAACTGGCCGGCGATCGAATCGCGCTGGCCATCGAGAATGCGCGTCTTTACGAAGTGGAAC
>JANMVC010000294.1:0-4773 GCA_031392315.1 Pyrinomonadaceae bacterium
AGTGACGGGCCAACAGGTGAAGGACGCGCTGGAACATTCGGCAAAATACTTTCTCCCGTACCAAGCGGGTAAGTCACCGGCCGAACTAATAGACCCAAAGATTCCGGCCTACAATTTTGATATTGCCGAGGGCGTTACTTACGCACTCAACATTTCTAAACCCATCGGGCAGCGGATCGAGAACCTGCAATTCGAAGGTAAGCCCCTCGCACCGGATCGCAAGCTCCGATTGGCTACGAATAACTACCGAGTCAACGGCGGCGGCGGCTACACGATGTACAAAGGTGCGCCGGTCGTTTACCGATCGAGCGAGGAGATTCGCGAACTGATCATCGATTGGGTTGAGCGCCACAAACAAATTCCTACCGAACCGACGAACAACTGGAGACTCGCACCGTAAAGGCAAGGAAGAAGCCGGCACTGTATCCGCAGATTACGCCGATTACGCAGAATCAAATTCAGTTACAGCTATAGTGAGGAGTTTAGGGGGTTGGAGCAGGCTTTGATGGTCTGGCTGACGCTTCCAGCTCATGCTTTTTTATTCTGTGTAATCTGCGCAATCTGCGGATCCGGTTTTGAAAAACCAAAACGGCAACCCGGGGGCTTGGGTTGCCGTTCTGGTTCTAACAACCAGCCGGGAGCGGGGAGCCTCGGGCCGGTGCGCGGGAGACGCTAATTAATGAGCTTCGCCAAATTCCGGGTGGCGGTTACTTCGATCTTTTCGTAAGAGTTTTTTGCCGTCTCGCTCTTCGAGTCGGCGGCAGCTTCCCGCTCGATGGCGAGTTCGTCGGCCGACTTCTTCAACTGGCGACCTGACTTCTCGCCGTCGCTCCAAACTTCCGCGAGGAAATACCGCTCACCATACCGATGAAATACCAGACGCGCGGTGGCTGCGGGTTGCGTCCGTTCGATTGCTTCACTCGGGCGCAGCACTGAAGTTTGACCGTCAGCGGTTTGGATCAGCAGCGCGTGGCCCGCGCTGGCTACTGTTTCCACAACGTAAGCGCCGGCCGGCATCGTTTTGTAGTCGACACTGAATTCAAACGGAATGTCTACGGCAAACTTATTTGCCGCCTGTGCGTTTGAGGCGACGGCGGTTACGAATGCCAGCGCTACTATTCCCAACAACATCGTCACACCTTTTAAGAATTCTTTTTTCATTTCTGCTCCTGTCGGATTCTGCGAGATGACTTTCCGCTAGATGACTTTCCTTTAGCCATTCGTGTGCCGCAGGTTCTCGTGGCGAATGAGTTTGTGTTGCGCCGCGCATTGCTTAGGAAATCCTTCCTTGTGGCGAAGGCGGAGGAATTGGATCC
Organism: Pyrinomonadaceae bacterium; assembly: GCA_031392315.1. Classification (GTDB taxonomy): domain Bacteria; phylum Acidobacteriota; class Blastocatellia; order Pyrinomonadales; family Pyrinomonadaceae; genus PSRF01. The sequence goes on from JANMVC010000294.1 coordinate 1,317, forward strand.
CGCGCAGCGTGGGCCCCGCGGCTATCCATTCAGATAGCTGGGTTAGCTGTTCGGATAGTTATGTGCTGGCAGCGCCGCGGGGAGTTGTGGGTGACATTTGCCCCGCCCCCAGTCGCCAACCCGCATTGCCCTCCAGGCCCGCACGCGCGTACACTTCCGTCGCCGAGTTACCCCAGGACTTCACAGAATCAGATGAATCCGCGACTCACAGCCATTGCCGGTCGCCTTAAAGGCAGCGTCTTCGCGATTGAAGATTTGCCGGTGGTCATCGGCCGCGAAACTGCCGCCACTCTCTGCGTCGCGGATGCCTCGATTTCTCGCCGCCACTCCCAAATCGAAAAAGACGATAACCAGTTTGTGATCCTCGACCTCGACAGTCTCAATGGCACCTTCATCAACGACGTGCCGGTCAAGCGTCGTGTTCTGCATCATGGTGATCGGCTTCGCATTGGCGATTCGCAGTTTCTTTTCCTCTTGAGCGACAGCGACGCGGCGGCGAAGTCAAACGAAGTTGAGCTTGACGAGGGCCCGGCGGTGACGGGATCCACCTTGCAGCTCCGTTTCAACGACGCCGTCTACCTGATGGCCCGCGACTTGAGCGCGCTGATGAAAGTGTCGACTACGATCAATGCCCTTCGCGGCGTGGACGAAATCCAAAAGACTTTGCTTGAGCTATTGTTTGAAGTGGTGCCGGCTGAACGAGGTGTGGTGCTGCTGACCGACGGAAGGTTCCAGGATGGTGAGCCCCAGTTCTCCTCGGTGTTTGGATTAGACCGGTTGCGTGGCCCAGACGAGTCGATCCGCGTCAGCCGCACGGTTACCCGTTCGGTACTGCGGCAGGGCGAGTCGTTATTAATCAACACTCAAAAAGATGCCGGCAAACTTGAAGCGGCGAGTTTGGCCGGGGACCAGCCGAGTTCGTTGATGTGTGTGCCCTTAAAAATGTTGGAGCGCACGCTGGGCGTGATTTACCTGGACACGAGCGAGCCGGAGGCCGTGTTTGACAAGGACCACTTGCAACTCGTTTCAGCCGTGGCCGCAATTACCGCCGTGGCGATCGAAAACGCGCGGCACATTGAATTCCTCGTCAGCGAGAACCAGCGCTTGATTGCCGACTTCAATATCGAACACAACCTCGTGGGCGAAAGCCGGCCGCTGCGCGAGGTGTTGCAGTTTATCTCCAAGGTGGCGCCCACGGACTCGACCGTCTTGCTTTCGGGAGAGAGCGGCACGGGCAAGGAACTGGCAGCGCGCGCGATTCATCAGAACAGCAAGCGCGCGGACAAACCGTTTATGGCGGTGAACTGCGCGGCCCTGGCCGAGTCGCTCCTCGAGAGCGAACTTTTTGGGCACGAGCGCGGATCGTTTACCGGCGCGTTAGTCCAAAAGAAGGGCCGGTTGGAAGTTGCCCACGAGGGGACGGTCTTCCTGGACGAAATCGGCGAACTCACTCCGGCGATTCAAGTGAAACTTTTGCGGGTATTGCAGGAGCGCGAGTTTGAACGCGTCGGTGGCACCCGCCCGATCAAAGTGGACATTCGTGTGATCACGGCGACGAATCGTAATCTCGAAGAGGCGGTCAGCCAGGGTTTGTTTCGTCAGGATCTGTTCTACCGGCTCAATGTGGTGAGCCTGGAAATGCCGCCGCTACGTGAACGCCCCGAGGACATTCCGCTGCTGGCAAATTATTTCGCGGCGAAGTATGGCGAAAAGTGCAATCGACGCATTTTGGGAATTTCATCTGAGGCCCAGACGCGTTTGCGTGCCTACGATTGGCCCGGCAATATACGCGAACTGGAAAACGCCATGGAGCGGGCCGTCGTGCTCGGCACCACAGAGCAAATCTTGTTGGAGGATTTACCAGAATACGTTTGGGGAGCGGAACGTGAAGCTGACGCGCCGGCGACGAAGTATCATGAGGCGGTGACGCAGACGAAGAAGCAAATCATCATCAGCTCGATGGAGCAGGCGCGTGGGAGCTACACGGCAGCGGCAAAACTGCTGGGCGTCCATCCAAATTATCTGCATCGCCTGATTCGGAATTTGAACCTGAAAGAACTCGTTAAGAAGTAGCTATCCGCAGATTACACAGATTACAAACCCAACAACGCTTTGACCATCTGGAAGTCTTAGTTCTGTGTAATCGGCTTAATCTGCGGATAGTGCTTGCGATAGTTGAGGCACACTTGGAAGAGGAGAGATGAATGCCTGCTGAGTTAACCGAAGCAGAATTTTCTAAATACGTGAACACGAAGTTCCGCGTCATGTTGGACGCGGAGATGGTTGAACTGGAGTTGGAGCTGGTGAAAGGCTATCCGGGACATCCCGAGGACCAGCGGGGCATGGAGCGCTTTTCGTTGTTCTTCAGAGGGCCGGCCCAACCCTTCCTGCCCCAGACCACCTATTCGCTGGACCACGACGCCATGGGAATCTTCGACCTCTTTCTCGTACCGATCCAACCCGATGGCGCAGGCCCGCGCTATGAGGCGGTGTTTAATTACTTCAAGTAAAGCAGGAGCAGGCAGCAGGGGCAGACTTCAGGACGAATGAGTCTACTGCTGACGGCTCCAGCGACCTGCCTCCTGATCACGCCTGCCGACTGCTCCTGCCGTCTGCCTACTGACTATGCCACTCCATATGCTTGTAGGCACCGACGTCTTCGATAACCACGAATCCCAGCCGTTCGTAAAAGCGGTGCGCGTCGTTGTTCAGCACAAAGACCATGTGGCGCAGCAGCTTCCCGGCGCGCGCGGCTTCCTGCATTAATTCTTTCAGCAACAAGGTGCCGGCGCCGCGTTTTTGAAACTGCGGCAGGAGCGAGATGTCCAGCAGCCGAATCTGCTCGTTGTCTTCGCCCACCCAAATTCTTCCCGCGGGTTGATCGTCAATCAGGATCAGTTGATGTCTGGCGTCAGGAAACCGCGCGTCGTATTCCCGTCGCTGCATGTCAAACTGCCAACGCAGAAACGCTTCCTGCTGACCCTCCGCCCAAACCACCTGTCCGAGTTCGTCTGCGCGAGTGCTGGCATAAAGCGCGAGCAGGAATGCGTCATCCTCAATTGAGACTGCCCGCAAACTGAGTTTGCCACCATTGGGAAGATCAAACTTAGTCATTGTGCGGCCAGTATACCAAGCAGGGCAGTGGGCAGAAAAAGGGTCACCGTGGTTGGCAACCCTCCTCACGATTCACTATTTACGATTCCCGTTTCTTAGATGTGATTGAAAACAGCCTCGTAGTAAAACTCGCCATCTTTCTCGCGTGGCGTCAGGAACAGATCGAAGTTGCCCAGCGCCGGATGCTTCATCCTATGGATGGAGGTGAATGGCGGCAGCTCTTCCGACGATTGGAACTCGCCCATCACGCCGTAGATCTCGCGTCTCGGTTTCACCGCGGCACCTCCGTGGACTCGCCGCCGTTTGTCTCGGCGAGGCGGATCGCACCCTCACCGCTGATCGA
>JANMVC010000375.1:0-5105 GCA_031392315.1 Pyrinomonadaceae bacterium
GATTCCCTGGGCCTACAACCTCATGAGGCAGCGGCATCCGGGCGTGGGATTGATGCCGGATTTTGTTGGCGGCATGCGCAATCATGCCAACGCGCTGCAAGCGATGTTGCTTTACATGCAGGACACCTGGAACGATCTCGCCGCCAACGAAGACGTGCAATACGCGCTGCGATCAAAACTTGCGACGCAACCGGAATTGCTGGCTGCGGGCTACAACTCCAACGCGGCGCGCCTGCCGGGTTACATACGGCGCGGCAGCTCTTCGTGGCGGACATTAATTCCACGCGAGACTCAAATGTATTTGCAAATTTATAAGAATCTGGAAGCAGTGCTGCCGCGGAAACCGCTCGACACCACCCGCTAGTCCGAGGTTTTGCCGAAGAGTACGTTGATCCAGTAGAAGGCAACGGTGCCGCTGCCGATTACCAAGCAGGTGGCTACCGTGCGCCAGAGGATGTCACTGCCGGCAAATTGCCAGATGGCGAGCAGAGAAGCGAGCACGGCCACCAGAATGCAGAGGCTGGTGATCCAGAATGAAAAACTTCGGACCATGGCCGGATCCAGGAATCCACGTCGGTTGCGGGGCGATTGAGAGTCTGGCATTTCTTAGTTTGTATGTAAAAAGTTCGAACGCTTCGATGCTTCCGAGGCACCGAAGTTTTCTCGATGAATCTTACCTGCGCATTCTACCTCAGAAGCGAGGAAATCAACTGCGATCCACGAAATACCGAAATATCACTAACAAGACTTTTCGTGAGCGTTCGTGTGATTTCGTTATTCGCTTCGTTCATCCAAAGCTTCTAACCATGACATCTCGGGGCGGCTGGATACCGCTGACGCAGTAGTAGGTGCCCACTTCCTAATCGGCCGCACTTACCGTTTCAATATCGGCAAACCCGGCGCTCTTCAACATTTCTTCAACTTCTGCGGTCTCGTAAAGTCGAAAGCTGTGCTTGAGATGTTACTGTAAGAATCAACGTATGACTCTCAGGACGGAAGCGCTTTCAACTGCGAAAGATATTGCCACAAACGATTGGCTCAGGCCGCGACATCTACTGATCGCTGCGGCCGTTTTCCATTTGGTGGTTACTCTCGGCTTCTATGGAGTCGGGCGTTATCAAGCCTTGCCCGGTACTTTCGATCGCAATGGAATCTCGTTTCCTAACGACTCTGACGGACCAGAAGTTCGTGAAGAGGCCACTAGGTTGAGCGAGACCCTCGTCCGTGGCCAAATCCGCGACTGGCTGATTGCCGCCTCTCCGTTTCATATCACGCTCTACTCCATTTGCTTTGCTCTTCTGGGACCCTTGTTTGGAGCAACTATCCTGAGTGCCGAGCCACTCAACGCTCTTTGCTACCTTGCTATCCTAGTTCTCATCTTTAAACTCGGTCAGGAAACCTTCAACCAGCGTGCTGGTCTGATAGCGGCCGTGACGGTTGGGCTGTGGCCATCGTTTTTGCTCCACACGACCCAACTGCACAAGGATCCGCTGTTCCTGGTTGGAATGTTGGGGTTTATCCTCGTCAACTTGCGTTTACTTTCCAGAAAGTTTTCGTGGGCAAAGGCGCTCGTAACCGGAACAGGTGGAGGCGTAATAGCGGTCTTCATCTGGATCGTGCGCGACAACATGGGAGGACTGCTGATTGCGACGGTGGCGTTGGGAGGAGCCATGCTCATTGTGCAGCAGTTTCGGGAGAAACACTTTCAAGCGGCTAACCTCGTCGGGATGGCTTTGCTAATCGTGATCAGCGTGGGGGTTACGCGAGTCGTTCCGAATTCTAGTAGGGCCGGCGTGTTTGAATGGCCCGAAACGTCGTCGCCGAACCCATTGACGCGCATCGCGGCGCAGATAGGGAACGCGCGGCAAAGGTTTGTCAATGCGTACCCGAACTCCGGTTCGAATGTTGACAGCAATGTTCAGCTACGCAGCATGAGAGACCTCGTCCATTACCTTCCACGCGCGGCCGCGATCGGCTTCTTCGCGCCGTTTCCAAACATGTGGCTTGCTACTGGGCGCCATGTCGGCTCAGGCGCGAGACTACTCAGTGGACTCGAAACAATGGCGATGCTTGTGGTCGAAGGTTTAGCGCTCATTGGGCTTTGGCGGGAGCGCCGGCGCTTTTCAGTCTGGTGGCTCGGGTTGGTGGCCGCCATGGGCATGATCTCGCTCGGCCTGGTGGTAGTAAACATCGGCGCGCTTTATCGCCTGCGCTATGTATTCTTGATCCTCGTGATCATTCTTGCTGCGGAGGGAGCAGCGCAGACTCTGGACTGGTGCAAGAAAAAGCGATTGGTCCGGAGCGGCTCGTAGCGGATGATTAGGGTCTCGACGATGGCCGTGAAGCAACGCTTAAGGCATATCAGAATAGCCGTAGATGATCGGTCGATCTGGCGCCGCTTCAGGCGCAACGTCTCAATTAGTCTTCTTGGCTCGGGAGTCTCGCTCGCGATTAAACTGGCCCAGACCGCGCTCCTAATCAGACTGTTGAAGATAGACGATTACGGGCGCGTGCTCCTCGTGCTCAATCTCTTTGTCTTTCTCGATTCCTTCTTCGGCTTGCGCGTAAGCGATGTGATGTTTCGCTTTTTCCAACAACTCAAAGAGCAGGCGGATGTGCGCGCGCTTAAAGGTCTCTTGATCTTGTGTCTGGGGATCAGCCTCGCATCCGGCCTGCTAATCTGCGGCGGCGTGCTTATCTTATCGCCAAGGTTGGCAGACCGTATTTATCCAAATCTTGAGCTCTCGCCTTTCTTAAATATTTACGCCGGCACCGTTTTAATCTCCGCGTTTAGCGGATTCTACGAGCCAATTCTGCGGATCTACGATCGCTTCACTGCCATCGTTGTGCCTCAGGTGCTGGGAAGTCTCGTCACCCTGGCATTGCTCTGCGCTTATTTCGCGACCAACCTCACGACCGGTGCCGGCGGTTACAACCTCAAGTTCATCGTCGCTGCCTTTGCTATTGGTGCTTTGGTCCAGTGCCTACCGCCGCTCGTACAAGCCTTACGCCTGGTGTGGCCATATCTGACGGGTGTTAAGCTCAGGGAGGCCGCGCTGGCTTTGGACTCACATCGTCGGGAACTAGTCGGCTGTCTGTTAAATAGCAATCTCTCCGGATATCTAAAGTTTGCCATCAACCCTGGTGACCTTTTTTTCCTAGGTCTATTCGCCTCGACCACGCAGGTGGCTTTGTATGGTCTGGCTAAACAACTCACAGCTCCCCTGTGGGTTTTACAAACCAATCTGCAAACTGCCGTTACCCCGGAGATAACCTCACTCGTGGCGAGTGAGAGAATAGAGCAACTCAAGCGGTTGATTAGCCGCTACGTCTGGTGGACATTCGGATTAAGTAGTTTGCTGTTAATCAGCGCGCTGTTGCTGGGACGCTTCTTGATTTTGAGGTGGGTCCAACCAGAGTACCTCGCAGCCTTACCAGTTTTCTATGTACTCACGGTTGTTGCCGGGCTGTTATTGATCTTCCTGGTTTTCCGTCCACTGGCGGTTAGCCTGGATTTGCTGAGATGGTACAACCTGGGGCTGCTAGTGAGCGCCGCAGTTCTCTTTTGTTTCGTCATTGCCGGCACTCTAAATGCCCTGACCATGGCTTATATCCAGCTCGCCGAGGCTTTGATACTTCGTTCCCTTATTAACCTGCTGGTTTGGCGGCGACTAAGCACGCGCGCCGTAGACTCGGCCAAAAAAGGCTTCGACGTGTCACCAGAGAAACGGGTGGTGTGATGAGTCGGACCATTCCGACCTAGCAAAGGCTTCTGGATATTAAATCCCCAAGATCCTTCGCGTGGAGAACTTCAGGGGATCCGAGATCGCCGCCACCTTTGAGGATGCAAAAGCCGTCCAGTGCATGTTGTCCCGTGTAGGTTCCTACGGGACTAGTGTCAATCAAACTTCCCATAATCCGCAGGGGCGATTCAAAAATTGCGTTTTCCCAGTGCACGACCAGATCAGGCAGCCGTGAAGCGAGAGCGTCTGCGGCGCTGCCGCTGGTGCGAATCACTTCGCGTACGAGTGGTTTTCCTTCGTGGGTGATTAACGACCGCAACTTCTCTTCAAGCTCTCGGCATAGTTCATCATATTCCTCGACAGTCACAATCCCTTTCGCTTCTCGACCGCTAAGGTTGATGCGGACCCAACCATGCTGATCGGTTGGCAGCGAGAAGGCGCGCGTTTGTTGCCAATTGTATGCTGGCAGCATAGTCGGACGTGCCAGACTTTGCGTGGTCGTTGCCGGAAGGCTCTTGTAGTAAAGCCGCTTCAGCACACTGGGACTTCGACGTTTCACGGCCGCCATCAGCGTCATCGCGCGTTCCATCCACGACTGTCCACTCCAATCGGTGAGTCGCGCGTAGCCCATCTCCAACAGCAAGGCCCCAAGAAATACTGGCACACCATGCGCCGGCCGCATGCCGTGGAGAGAGAAGACGAGGAAAGTCGTGTCGGGTCCGCAGCTCTCAATTAGTCCGCCAATCTGGCGATCCACTTCACGGAGGAGATCCTTCAAAGTCGGCCCGACTGGCGGAAGATTCGCAAACTCCTCTTTGGCGTAAACATGGTGTTCAGGCTCCACGGTATGCCAAACGAAATGGCCGGTGCGGTGGATTTCAGTAAAGGAAATGATGGCCAGGCGAGGGTGCGTTTCCTTCAACAACTCCTGAGCGAGTTTCCCTCTCAGCTTGATACCTTCCAAACAAGCGGAGGTCAATTTTTGCAGGTTTTCGAGATCATTGGGTCCGCCGGTCTTCATCCGATCAGACGATAGTGCATGCGTCGGTGACGCTGAAACCAGAGCTTTAATTTTCTCCGGCGCCACCTGAACGTGCCCCTCGATCGCATCGTGTGGGGCCCACTCGGAAATCTCGAAGCCATCCGTAAGACCTATCATTGGCATAAAGGGCAGGTCGAGGATTCCGATAGTCGTACCCTCTTCCGCGAAAGTTTGCCAGAAGGGAACCAGGTCCCGACCCTTGTAACGGCTCAGAGTCATGTCTTCTGGATGCCAGCACCATTCGCCATGAATGCCATGAACGCTCGGTTCGGTTCCAGTGATGAAGGTTGGCCAGATCGCGCCGCTGCCAATGTTTGCCG
>JANMVC010000475.1:0-4083 GCA_031392315.1 Pyrinomonadaceae bacterium
CGAATCAGTTGACGCTACCACGCGGAAGCGTTTGGTCGAGTTTCACCGTTCAACTTTTATCGCCAACAATGCAGTGTTCGTGGTTGTCGGCGACGTTAAATACGATCGGATCGTCGCCCGAATTGAAAGTTTGTTTGGCGAGTGGCGGCAAGGTGAGGCGCTCGGCGACAACTTCCCTGCCCCGCCGGTTCGCCACGCGCGCGCTGCATACATCGTGGATAGACCGGGTTCAGCGCAGGCCAATATTGTGATTGCCAATCCGGCAATCAAGCGCACCAGCGATGATTATTTTCCGCTGCTGCTGATGCATACCGTCCTGGGCGCAAACGCTTCGTCACGCCTTTTCATGAACCTGCGCGAGGATAAGGGCTACACCTATGGCGCTTACTCAAGCCTGGATGCGCGCCGCACGGCTGGGACCTTTCGCGCCACCGCCGAAGTTCGTACGCCCGTAACCGGCGATTCGCTGAAGGAGTTTTTCTACGAGTTGGACCGGATTCGCACCGAGCCAGTTTCCGAGAAAGAAATCTCGGATGCCAAGGCGTATCTCACGGGCGTGTATCCGATTCGTTTGGAGACGCAGGAGGGACTAATCGATCAGCTTGTGCAAATCAAGATGTTTGACCTGCCCGCGAATTATCTCGAACTTTACCGCGATCAGATCCAGACCGTGACCGTCGAACAGATCCAGGAGGTCGCGCGGAAGTATGTGAAGCCGGACGAAGCGGCGATTGTCATTGTGGGCGATGGATCGCAATTGGAGGAACAGGTGAAACCCTACGCAGACGACATCGAGTTTTACAACACCGCCGGGAAGAAAAAAGCCAGCCCTTCGTCCACCCCGGCTTATTCTCAGGAAGCGGCGCAGGCTCTGGCCGGCAACTGGTCAGTTAACATTGATACGCCACTGGGCCAGTCGATTCCCGCCACGCTGGTGCTGGTCAACGGGGCCAACGGGATTTCCGGAACAGTTGAATCCGAAATGGGCAACGGGGAAATCAGTTCCGTCACCTTCGATGGGCAATCATTCGCCGGGACCATTTCGTTTGATATTGCCGGTATGACCATGGAAGCTCAGATTGCCGGAGAACTAACGGGCGCCACAATCGAGGGCGACGTTACACTGCAGGATGCGCCGCCGATGCCATTCACCGGCAGCAGAAGCGAAGACGTGTTGACGAAGGAAGCTAACGAGTAGGAACTCGCGCCAGCTCAACGTTCCCAAATAAAAAACCGCCCGGCATGAAATCAACATGTCGGGCGTAATCATTAGGAGGAACCGAATGCACTGGTGTCCGATTATTGCTTCAGACTATCCAAATGCACTCGCGAGTTAGGATGTGCCGTTTGGTTCTTCAGTTGCTCTCGCTAGAGACAGACAGGAATGTCTGTCCTATTTACTGTTCATAGCGCAGCAGAGTTCCATCGCCACCAACTGCCCAGCCGACCTTCTTCACAAAAATCAGTCCGTAGAGATGAACCTTGGTGCCTGATTCCTGTTCGAGCCAGGTGGCCCCGCCGTCGTCCGTGCGGAGAATTGTGCCGCTGCGTCCTACCGCCCACCCTTCGCGGTCGTTAACAAACTGTACATTCAAAAGCGTTGAACGTTTTGTTACCTCAACTGCGATCCAGTTAAGCCCGCCGTCCGTAGTCCGCAGGATCGTGCCCTTGTCGCCAACTGCCAGCCCTTTCTTCTCGCTGCGAAAATCCACGTGGTAGATCGTGCCGGTCACTTTCGACTCCTGCCGAGTCCAGGTTTGTCCCGCGTCAACAGTAGCCAGAATCGTGCCGCCGGTGCCGACAATCCAGCCGCGCTTGTCGTTATCGAAATCGATATGAATCAGTTCCAAACGGCTGGGCGCTCTTTGTCGCTGCCAGGTTTCGCCGCCGTTTTCAGTGAAAAGCAGAATGCTATCCACTACTATGTCGCGTTTGTTCTGGTGTTTGCTGACCGAGCCCACAACCCAACCCTTCTTCTTGCTTGAAAAGCGAACGCTGTACAGCTCGACATCGGCGCCGTCGAATTCCCGCGCTGTAAAACGACGCGCTTCCGTCCAGCGTGCGCCATTGTCGCGCGTCGCAAAGATCGCGTTTCCCGCCAGCAGGAACCCGGACTCCTTATCGCGAAAGTAGATATCATTGATGCCGTCTGTCGTTTCCACTGACTGCTTGGTCCAGGTGCGACCGCCATCGTCAGTGCGGCTGAGAAAGCCACTGTCGCCGCCTACCCACCCACGCTTTTCGTCAAGAAAATAAACGGATGTCAGGTCCTGCCCCGGCGCGCCCACCTTTGATGCGGTCCATCCCTTTTGGGCCAACGCTGGCAGGGCAACAAAGAACAAGAACACTGCCGCGAGAAATAGTTGGTTTGGTTGTTTGTGATAACGATGAATCATTTTTGGCCGCTGCTGAATCGACAATGGTTTCAGGTCTTGTACCTCAAGGCGCTCGCTCGGACAAGATTAAGGGCCACGCGCTTCGATGTCGAACCGCCGTGGCCCTCAAACCCCGTCCGCAAAAACTACGGAGTCGCTGCGGTAATTCGGTAGACCTTGCCCTCAAAGACGACGATTACATTTTCACCCAACGACAGGAACTGCGCCAGGCGCGGCTTCTGTTTAAGCAAGGCGAAATATTCGTCGCTACCGAATTTGACGACGGTCTCCGCGAGAGTTGAAACGGCACTGAATTCCGAGTCGGTCCAAACACTATCGCGCAGGTAAAACGTTTTCCCGCCCACGGTCCTGATCACGGACGACGGTGTGTCCGCATCCACCCGCATCACTTCCTGCTGCTGGCGCGCCATCTTGCTTTGTTGCACGCCGGCCATGCCGGTGATGGCGCGCGCGTCGGCAGCCTTGGGCGCGGGCTGCGGCATGTTTGGACGCCGCTGGCCGCCACTGATGCTGAAATTGCCAGATGTGACATTCACCACCTGCGAGTTTGGCTCGAGCGCCAGGTAAGACGTGTAGGGCGTAACAATTCCGTAGCGCGTCCCCAGATCCACGACCTCATCGCGCAGTTCTTTTTGTTCGCCGTTCGATCGGATTTGTTCCATCAACCAACCGACCCGGCGGGTGGCCCAAAGTCGCGGCAGAAAGTCGTTGGACTCAGAGCGCAGCGGAAAGCGAAGTTTGTCGTAGAAGAATGTCTTAAACGACGTGCCGCTTCGGCCAGTCAACTGCAACCTGATGGAATCCAGATCCGATGAATTCCGGTAGCGACCAATCAAAGTCAGTTGCGAACCTTTGAAGATGTCAGGCAAAGTGCGCGGGTAGACCAAATCTGTTTCCACCCCGCCCATGTCCAGTTGCAGTTCGGTCAGCGCCGGATGAATAATCTTGGCGAAGAAGTTTGAGACCTTAACTTCCAAGTCTTCCTTCGGCTCGATGTAGTCAGCCACGCCTCCGTTTTCCGCCGCCAACTTGTCGAGCAACTGCGTGTTAACGTCGTAGCCCACGCCGAAGGTAAAAATGCGCACGCCCGGAATTTTCGCCGCCCGTGCGTTTTCGACAATGCGCGTGGCGTTGGTTTCGCCAACCGTCGGCAACCCATCCGTCATGAAGATGAGAAACTTGGGCCGATCGCCGGCGCCAAACTGACGCAACGACGACAGCAGCGCCTGGTTGATATTGGTCCCACCAACCGGCCGCAGCGCTTGAGCGAAAGCCTCGCCACGTTTCCTTCCGGCTTCGTCGGCGGTAATGACACCGGTCTCCATCAGGCGCTCTTCGCCGGCAAACGAGATTACATTGAAGCGGTCCTGAGGCCGCAAGATGCGAATGCCGTAAAGCAGCGCCGCCCTCGCCTTCTCCATCTTGCCGGCTTCAGCCATTGAGCCGGAGGTGTCGAGCACAAAGACGATGTCCTTGGCGCTCAGTTCCTGTTCCGACAAATCGTCCTTAGGCGAAATCATCAGGAGGTAGTAACCATCTTTGCCCGGCTCGCGATGCGTCAGCAGCGTGAGTCCGAAGTCTTCGCGCGAGAGTCCGTAAAAAAGTTGGAAGTCCTTCGGATCGTTACCACCCGTAGTTTCAAAACTGATGGTTGAGCGGCGCTCGCCGTTTTTCTTTACTTCAATCG
>JANMVC010000644.1:0-2870 GCA_031392315.1 Pyrinomonadaceae bacterium
TTCCTACTCTGTTACCCAGGGTTTCAAAGCAAACCCTGGGCTGGAATTGGCCAACGCTTTCAGCGTAAAAAGTCAGAGTCCCACGTCCTCGTTAGCTATTCTTGCTAATAATTCTCGCGACGAGTTTTGCAAGAGGCTCTAAAGCTTGTACTCTATACACCCGAAATGCATACGATCTTTTGCCGACAGACTCGGTGGGGTGCTCGACACGCCATCAGCCACGCGCAGGATGCGCGTGCCACGCTCCCTCAGTCACCTGGTTTTTTGTCGGCCGGCACCACTGGAACGATAAGATTAATTCCGTTGCCTTCAGAGACGATCTCGATGTTCACGCTGGCATAAGTCGGTTTGCCTTGAGTCAGGTTCGTCGATAGCTTGCGCCATTGCCAGGAAGGCGGAGGTCCAGCATTGGCTTGCGTGATGATTGCCGCAGCGCCAATCACGGCGGTACACAGCAGAAACGCCGCCACGGTTTTTTGGCTGCGAGTCTGAACCGAGCGAGCCAGCCAGATTCCGCCGAGCGACAGCGACAGAAACATCATCAGGCCGGCCATCAGCGTGCGCGTCGAACTACCGTTCAGCCGTTGCGACATAGATCCACTGGCCGGCGAACCGTTTGCCGGGACGTCGCCCAGCGCCGCGCGCAGCGCCTCCAAACTCGCTGGTGAAATCTGCAAACGCGCTTCGGATATTTTGCTGTCGGGGGTGACGACCATGCTGGTATGGAACACCACCCGGGGTTTCTCCGGAGTGGGTCGCGCGATGTCGGCGTAGAGGGGAGTCGCGGCGGCAAGTGCCAGCATCAGACTGCTGACACAGAGCATTCGGTTTGTTCGTTTCATTTGGGACCTCCGAAGAAGGCAAGCTCGGGCAGGCTTGCGGTGAATGGGTTGCTAATCGCGGAGCAGTATAGCGCAACTTCCGGTAACGCAGACCGTTAGTTTGCGATATGGCACGCGCACCTTGCGCGTGGTTTCAAGGGCTGGACTAATCTTTGTCGCAGAATCACGGGCGGGACGCCCCGTGCCACTTCCAACCGTGAAGTGCCGAATACGTTTACGCGATGTTAGAATGGCGAGACCACTTAAGGAGAATCCGTTTGGCGCGCGAACTTACCGTAATCAGCAATCCGAAACCGCGAGTCCCCAAACCCGAATGGCTAAAAATTCGGCTGGGCGATCCGGTCAATCAAAATCATGTGCTCAAGTTGATCGAGGGCCTCAACCTGCACACCGTCTGCCAGGAAGCGCGCTGCCCAAACATTTTCGAGTGCTGGTCAGATCGCACAGCCACGTTCATGTTGGGAGGCGATATCTGCACCCGTCACTGTGGCTTTTGCGCCGTCGGAAAAGGCCAGCCGGGCTCGCTCGACGCCGATGAACCGCGCCACGTGGCCGAAGCCGTGCGCCAACTCAATCTGGCCCACACGGTAATCACTTCAGTCAACCGCGACGACTTGCCGGATGGCGGCGCTGCCCACTGGGCCGAGACCGTCTTGCAGGTTCGCCAGCTCAACCCCGAATGCAAAGTTGAAGTGCTGATTCCTGATTTCAATGGCGACGAAGATGCGCTCAACATCGTGCTCGATTCTCAGCCTGACGTTCTCAATCACAACACCGAAACGATTGCCCGGCTCTACCGGCGGGTGCGGCCCGATGCTGATTATCAGCAAACGCTAACTCTGCTGCGGCGTGCAGCGGAGCGAAGAGATCGCGAAGGTCGCGGAATGTTGACGAAGAGCGGCATCATGGTGGGACTGGGTGAGACGTTTGATGAAGTTGTCGAGTTGATGAAAGACCTGAGCGACGTGTCTTGCAACATCATGACAATTGGCCAGTATCTCCAGCCTCACGCGCGCCGCTTGCCGGTCGAGCGTTTTGTTACGCCGGCCGAGTTTGATCGTTGGCGCGAGATCGGAATGGAAATGGGATTCAAGCACGTCGAGTCGAGCCCGCTAACCAGATCGTCTTACCATGCACGGCAACAGGCTGAATCGCCGTTTGCCGATATTGCAAGGCCTTTTGCAATTTAGTCGACTAAGCCACCAACAAGAAAACATTTGACTTTTCTGGTGAGTGATACTCAGAATCCTGCCTATCGCTGACTCTAGCTGGTAAAGCTTCTTCGCTTGCCTGCCAATTGATCCAATCCTCCAGCGATAGGATTGCTCAGGTGCCTCAACGAAAGGAAGCTCAAGTGAAACATTTGCTCTTGCTATTTCGCCGGGCCCGATTTTTCTTGCTCGTACTTGGCCTTCTCGGTATTTCCGTTGCCGCAATCAGCACGTGGCGGTCATCGGCATTGAAGACTGACAAAGAGGCTGAGGGAAAACGCCAATACCACGCACGGATTCGTGACGGCGTTGGTCGCGAGGTCCAGTTTGCCTCGCCCGGGGATTCACCCGGAGCGATCCGCTCGTCAGTTAACTCAGTAGACAACTTCATTTTCAAACGCTCGGGTGTAAAGCTCAGCGGCCCCACAAAGAACCGTATTGCTGAGATGGAGCAGCGCACGCTGAATGGCGAAGCCAGGCGGCTGACCGTCAGCGAGCTTAATGACGTGCTAACTGCTACAGCTTTTGAGCGGCTGGGTAGACTTACTGATGAAGAAATCCTGCATATAGACGAAACCCTTCGGGGATTCGACGCCCCTGATCTTCCAAAGAGACTTGCTCGCCGCCGCACCATCCGCTTGCCCGGACGGTCAGTATTGATTTCCAGCGAAACGTTCGTGGAGCAGGTTAAAGCCATGAGAGACCAAACCCACACACCTCTGGGTGAGGTGCTGAAGGCAGCTACCCATCGGGAGGTCCAAAAAAACGTGCACCGGCAGATCAGGGACCTGAGCGAGGCAGTCCCGGAAAAGTTTGT
>JANMVC010000687.1:0-1836 GCA_031392315.1 Pyrinomonadaceae bacterium
GGCGGGCAGGTGTTGCCAATTGTGAACCGCAGTGCGGACGATCATGGTTACTTGCTGGCATTTGCCGCGGTGATCTTTGCAGACGCCGGTTTCAAACTGCTGGGCGAGAAGGCGAGCGAAGAATTGCTATGGATGCTGGGCAAGGACGAGGTTCGGAGCTTCGAAAACCTACTTGCCGACAACGCGTCCTTGAGTTCCCAGGCTTTTCCGGATGCCGGGACTTACGTGCTGAGAAACCGCGATCAGTTTCTCCTGTTCAATCTCGGCGGTGCGGGCGGAAAGGCCGGCCGCACCCATAAACACAATGATGCACTTAGCATTGAGGTCTCGTTTGGGGGCCGCGCGTTTATTGTCGATCCGGGCACTTTCGTTTACACCGCAGACTTGCGGGAGCGCCACCTGTTTCGTTCGACTGCTTACCATTCGACGATCCAGATTGACAGCGAAGATCAAAACAGCGCGAATGAAGCACAACCGTTTGTTATCGGCACAGAGGCGCGTCCGCGATTGCTCGACTGGCAAACCACAACGGAGCGCGATTATGTTAGCGCCGAGCATTCAGGCTACGCGCGGCTGGGCCAGAACATAATCCATCGGCGCAGTATTACCTTCGACAAAACTGCCGGATGGTGGCTGGTTGAAGATGAAATCTCGGGCGCAGGGGAACACACAATTGCGGCGCGGTTTCACTTCGACGCGGGCCTGGAAGTCGAAGTGCGAAGTCGAGACGCGGACAGGGCGAGCATGGCCGTGGCGTGGGATAAGGAGAACGAAAATGCGGGCAGGCTTTTGGTTTGCGCGCTGGACGTGGAACTGCCGCCAGCATTGGAACCGCAATTCACGTCGAAGCATTACGGTTCAAAGGAGCCATCGGTTTCGGCGTGTTGGTCGGTGAAGGCGATTCTGCCTTGCAGGTTGCGCTGGGCGATTGTGCCGGTAGGCGTGGGAGAGAGCGAAACAGATCGGCTTCAAATCATCAATCTGAAATCTGAAATCTGAAATCGAATGTGTGGCATCTGCGGAATCTGGGAGCATGGCGCGAGTGACGGGCGAGTTGAACTGTCGCTCGTGGCCGCCATGCGCGACGAGATGCAACACCGCGGACCCGACGACGCAGGCGAACTCAGTTTCGACAATGCGCGCGGCGGGCTCGGCTTCCGGCGTCTTTCCATAGTCGATCTTTCTCCCGCCGGACATCAGCCGATGCGCGGCTGCACGGATCGCGTTTGGCTGGTTTTCAATGGCGAGATTTACAATCACGCCGAGCTGCGTGAAGGCCTCGAAAAACGGGGACACGTTTATTCGTCTCGTACAGACTCCGAAACCATCATTCATCTTTACGAAGAGTTGGGCTTGGATTTCGTGAACGAAATCGAGGGCGACTATGCGATCTGCCTCTGGGACGCCGACCAACATCGCCTGGTGCTGGTGCGCGATCGCATTGGCGTCAAGCCGCTCTATTACTACCACCAAAACGGACGCTTCATTTTCGCGTCGGAGATTAAGGCGATACTGAAAGATCCCGCAGTCACGCCCGAGCTTGATGAAAAGTCGCTCTACAACTACCTGACATTTCTGACGACACCCACGCCGGACACGCTCTTCAGTAATATCAAAAAACTTCCCGCGGGCCACCTGCTGACAATTGACCGCGCGGGAACGGTCGAGATCAAACAGTATTGGGACGCCTTGCCGCCGGCGAACCAAACGGAGATGACGCGCCGCAGCAGCGAAGAACACCAGCGCGAAATCCTGCGCCTCCTGCGCGATTCCATTCGCAAGCGAATGATGTCTGACGTGCCCTTCGGAGTGTTTCTTTCCGGCGGCGTTGATTCC
>JANMVC010000031.1:0-4181 GCA_031392315.1 Pyrinomonadaceae bacterium
CTTTGCAACACCGGCGCGTTTCTTTGCGCGGCTGTGTCTGCAGGTGCGTTTGAGGGATTGAACACATATGTGTCGCGGGTGCGAACTGCGAGATTGGGCTGATTCACGCGCACCTTGATGTGCCGACGCTGGCCAGCTTGAGCCGGCGTCTTGGGGTAGTAGCCCAGGCTGTATTGCCGGCGGAGTTCGTCAGCTATGTTGCCGAAAGCAGACGACAAGCTCTGTGTTGAGTCGGCTTCATAAGTCCGTGCGCCAGTTCGCTCGGCAATGTCTTTCAGATAGCGGGTCGCCACGCCATATTCGTACTGGCCCGTTCCGCTTCCACCCGAGCCCCTGCCGGATCTTCTGCCCCCGCCACCACCTCGCCGTCCGCCGCCGGAATTGCCAAAGATCGATCCAAGGATACTGACCACGGCTTCTCCTGCCGAGCTTGGCTGTCTGCCGGCACCCGGCCACGTCGAACCTCCCGAAGCCGTATCCGTGTAGGTGTCATACTGCACTGGATAAACGAGTGCATCCAATTCTTCCGCGTCGCGAAGATTGCTATCGTAGGAAGCGTGCTTACTCGTGGTATCAACTCCATCAGTAAACAGCACGACAGCTTTGCGGCCAGTGACGCGATTGAGCTGTTGGTTTATGACTAGATCTACTGCGTCGTAAAGTCGCGTGCCGCCGCCCGTG
Source organism: Pyrinomonadaceae bacterium (assembly GCA_031392315.1). GTDB lineage: Bacteria > Acidobacteriota > Blastocatellia > Pyrinomonadales > Pyrinomonadaceae > PSRF01. Next base: position 682 of record JANMVC010000031.1, read on the forward strand.
TGAGTTCGCCTGATTGCTTCGCGCAGTCGGTAGCGGTCGCTGGTAAAATCCGCCAACACGTTGATCGACTCGTCAAACGAAACGACCATCACGCGATCGTCGCTGCGCAGTTGATTCACGAATGTAATCGCGGCGTCCTGAATCTCTTCAATTCGAAACCGCGTGGAACCGCTGGTATCGAGCATCAGCACAACTGAGAAGGGCTTGTCGACCGCGGAAAAGAAGGCGACGGTTTGTTCGGTGCCATCCTCCCAAAGCCGGAAGTCTTCCTTGCGCAGATTCGGAATGTATTTGCCGTCGCGGTCCATCACACTGACCGGCAGGGTGACGAGGGTTGTGTCCACCTTGATTACGTCGCCGGCTTCAACTTCTTCGGGCCCTCTTTCAGCTGCAACTGTTTCATTGGTCGTGCGCTCGCCGGCAGGCCTGTTTGATCCGCCCAGCACTGGGGGTCGCGAAGGAGTTCTCGAAGTTGAACCGCCTGACGTTGCCGGCACGGAGGGCGTGGCGGGGGGCGTTGGCGTTTGTCCAACCCGACGTTGCCGCGTCTGTGCTTGACCGATAGCAACCGATGCAAAGAGCAAAGAAAGCATTAGAAAGTAAGACGAGATTCTTTTCATGGCAGAGTCCTTGTGCAGTCAGCAATCACGAATAAGCCAGGCCGGATCAGTGTTTGACGCATTTCGCCCAGGTTGGATGCACGTATCTCGACAGAGATGCATGCATTTACGTAGGCGGAGGAGAGATGGTGCCTGAAAGATAACGCGACGACCAGAATTTCAGCAAGCTGAAAGGCGTTAACCCAAACAGCACACGGCAAGCGCGCAATGTGGACGCAACTTAGCGCAAAGCCAAACTGCATGCGGAATTGATGCGGCCTTCTCGCGGCGGCGCGGAAATTGTGAGATTATCCAGCCCGCAAATCTGTAAGCCGCCGGTAAGCAATCGAAAAATAGATCGAACTGTTGATGCGAATCATTCGTCGCCTACACTATTGGTGGTCGCTCTTGATGGCGGCCGTTCTGCTACTTATTCTTGCTCCGCCCGTACTATTCGTCGCCTGGCTTAGAAACAAGCATGAGATCGTTTACCCCTGGGCACTTTTCGGTGCGCGCAACTGGCTGCGTCTCAGCGGCATGACCGTAAGGGTCAGCGGCCTGGAACACCTTGATCCTGATCAAACTTACGTCTTCATCGCCAATCATAGATCCTATCTCGATACTGCAACGGTGTTTGCTTACACGGGTCGGCGGCTTGGCCTTTTGGGAAAAAAAGAATTGCTCAAGGTGCCGATACTGGGATATGGCATGGGCTACGTGAACATCATGGCGATTGATCGCTCGAATCGCGAACGTGCTCGGGAGACCGTCGAAGCGGCCATCGCGCGGATTCGTTCTGGCAGATCGTTTGCGGTGTTTGCTGAAGGAACGCGGGCGAAGCCGGGAGAATTTCTGCCTTTCAAGAAAGGCGCGTTCTACATGGCCGCGCAGGCTGGCGTGCCCATCGTGCCGATCGCCATCAAGAATACTGACTACCTGATGGGCAAGGGCACCGGCGAAACGCGCGCCGGAACTATTGAGATGGTCATGTTGCCGCCCGTATCAACGACGGGTGTCTCCACCGATGACGAGGTGAAGAGATTGATTGCGCAGGTACACCAGCAGATTGGTGAGGAGCTAGGCGTGGTGTGTGCTCAGTGATTGGTCTTAGTGATTAGCATTGCGCGGAGCCTCGGCGCAGAAGTCTTAGGGCTTCTTCGGCGTTGTCACTGGCGGCTTGGTTTCTTTCTTCGGTGCGTCCGGATCATCAATTTCGGTGATCTTCACTTTTGCCTTGGCCAGCAGGAAGTCGGAATACTTAACTCTCATCCGCACATGCAGCGTGCTGCCGTTCTCGAAAAGCAATTCCTCGTCGGCGTATGAATAGGTGGGGAACCAATAACGGCCATCGATCTGTTCACGATAGGTTTCGACGTTGGGAAACTTATTTTCCTTGGTCTCCGGGACTCCCTTGCCGCGCGTCTTTACGATCTGAAGTTCTTCCTGGTCTACCCACACGCGTCCCAGAAAAAATCGTTCTTTCGTCTTCTTGGGATTCGGCATTACTTTCGGCGAGACGTCAAAAACGTAAAGATCCAGCTCGTCGATTTTTTCTTTGCCGACATATCTGAAGTCGTACTTCGCAATCTGCGCCGGCTCCAACGCAAAGGGCGAGATGCCGCCGAGGTCGTCCAGGTCTTCCTGGGTTACCGTGCCGGCAAAGGAAGGCATCGGGAAGGCAGTAATTTTCTCGAAGCGCACTCCCTGATCATCAAAAGTGAAAAGCGAAGCGCGATGATATTCGCCGGTGATCTGGCCACCCATTCCCAGACTCTGAATTAACGCGTCACGCTTGAACGAATAGTTGATGAGCGCCTGGCGAAACTGTGTTTCCTTGGCTGTGAATGTGCTGATGATCCGATCGATTTCACTTTGGGAAGGAGTTCCGGCGCTGATGGCGTTGCCCTGACCAAAAGCGGAGGACGCCCCAGCCAGGAGAACACATAGCAGTATGAATGAAGACTTTAGGGCGTTTTCGGGTTTCCGGCTTAACCAGTTCCTAATGCTTCTCATCAGCAACCTCAAACGATGCGGTCTAACCAAACTCAATCTCAGATGCTGTGAAGGAAAATGTTGTTGCATGCAGAAGTGAAATTTGCGGCGATCCTCGGATAGATTTGCGCCTTAACCCGCAAACTCCACCGACACCCGACTAGGAATGATGCCTTTTTCAAATCCTTCGTTAAGGAGGAGCTGAACGGCTTCGCGGCCGCGTTCGGTGTAGTCGAGCGTTAGGTCGTTAACCCACATTGCCACGAACCGATCAGCCAGTTCCGGATCCATGTCGCGGGCAAACTGCATCGCATACTCGAGCGCGTCTTCGCGATTCGCGAGCGAATAGCTAATGCTTCGCTTGAGGCAATCAGAAACCTCCGCAATGATTTCCGGGCCGAGTTCTCGTCGAATAACGTTTCCGCCCATCGGCAACGGCAAGCCAGTTTTCTGATGCCACCATTCGCCGAGGTCGAGAATTTTTTGCAGCCCCAACGATTCATAGAAGAGCTGTCCTTCATGAATCAGCAGCCCCGCATCGCAGCGTCCGCTTTGCACCGCGTCAATAATTTTGTCGAAGGGCACCACTTCATATCGAAAGCTCGAGTTGAAAATTCTCAAAGCGAGGAAAGCGCTGGTCAACTCTCCGGGAATTGCGATTTTCAGCGATGAGATGTCCTGGTGTTTTGCTGCCTCGCGGGAAACCAGAATTGGTCCATAGTTATCGCCAATCGAAGCGCCATGCGGGAGCAGGATGTACTTATCCGCGATGTAGGCGTAAGCGTGGAAGCTGACGGCAGTGACATCGTAGGTTTCCTTGAAGGCTTCTTCATTCAGGGTTTGAATGTCCTTGAGAACGTGGGTGAAGCTCAGGCTCCCGGTGTCGAGCTTGTTGGTGGCGAGGCCGTA
>JANMVC010000109.1:0-27341 GCA_031392315.1 Pyrinomonadaceae bacterium
CGCTGGTCACAATTTCTACCGACTATGTTTTCGACGGGAACAAGGAAGGCTTTTATACACAGGAAGACACGCCGAATCCGGAGAGCGTTTACGGGCTTTCGAAACTGGACGGTGAGCGTCGCGCGCAGGCCGCGCATCCCACTGGAACTGTGGTGGTGCGCACCGGCTTTATTTTTGGCGTTGGCGGAACGAATTTTCTGAGCACTGTCGTAGCGCGATCTCGCCGCAGTGAGAAACTTAAGGCTATCAGCGACAGTTACGGCACTCCGACTTATGCCTGGGATCTCGCGGTGCGTCTGCGAGAGTTGGCCGTACTCAAGCACGCTGGAGTTTTTCATGTGGTTAACGCCGGCGACGGGGTGAGTTACCGGGAGTTTGCCCAGGCTGCTCTTGAGGAAGCTGGCGTGGTGGGCGCAAACGTTGAGCCCGTCCTGATGGACTCGCTCAAGCGACCCGCCACGCGTCCGAGGAATTCGCGTATGAAATGCCTGACTTCGATGGCCCTCGGGCTGCCGCCGCTCCCACAATGGAAGGATTCGCTGAGGACGTTCCTGTCGCTGGAGTTTCCGTCAAAGGCCTCCACAGAGGAGGCGGCGAAGGGTTAGTTTCCGCCCCTCGCGATTGGCCATAAAGAAACACTCTGCTATTATTCCTGCTATCTTTATGTACTGGAATTAAGGGTTAAATACTGATGTCGCACGATAATCGCCTCCTGCCCGTTACCGCGCTCGACCGTGGAATTGATCGCCCGTTGGCAGATCTGGTCCCGGCCAAGCCTTATGGAGTTACCAACGAGCCAGTCGGAATCCGCGACTATTTCTTCGTAGTCCTGAAAAGGAAATGGCTGATTCTCAGTCTCGTGTTGGTGATTACTTCGCTGGTAACTATCCAGTCGTTTCGCGCGCCCTCGATCTACGAAGGCAAGACGACTATTCGGATTGAACCGAAGCAAACTAGTGTGCTGCAAACGGAGAAGGTCGTCATCAATGCTCCGAGCGATCCTGGTTTCTGGGGCACACAACTTAAACTTCTGGAAAACCCAGCGCTCGCACGCCAGGTCGTGCTTACGCTTGACCTGCAGCACAACCCCTCATTCTTCGGCGGTCAGACCCAGGGAGGCGTTTTCGCATCGCTCCGCAGAGTTTTCTCGAAGCAGAAGCGTACCAATGAGTCTCCGGCCGTTTCTCCCGGTCTCACCGTAGTCGGCGAAAGCGAAGTTACCGGTGGCGCCCTAACCCCGGAGGAGTTGGCCAAACTAGAGCCCTACGAAGACGCGATCATCGCGGGCGAAGTGATCGAAGCCGTTCCCAACACCAACCTCGTCGACATCAGATTCATCCACTCTGATCCTGAAATTGCGCAAAAGGTCGCCAACACCCTCGCGGAAGTTTTCGTCAATAATAATTTCGAGCGGGCTACGGTTGGATCCACAAACGCTGAGGTTGTGCTAGCCAAAGAGATCGCCAACCTGCAGACGAAGATCAAGCACGATCAGGAAGTGCAGTTTAACTACGCCAAGGAGAAGGGGCTGCCTCTAGCAACCGCGGCGGCGGGGGATCTGGACGCCACTCGCCTGGCTACGCTAAGTGGGCAGTTGTTGGCGGCCGAGAACGAACGGAAGAATTTTCAGTCGCAACTCGCGTCGGCGCGAAACGAAAAGGATCGCTTTTCAATCCCCGACGTGAACACGTCAGCCCGAGTCGAAAAACTCAGAGATCGCATCTCCGCGCTCAAAGAAAAGCGCGACGCACTTTTGACAATTTATACGCCGGAATGGCCCGAAGTTAAGAAGATTGACGCCCAACTGGTAGGGCTGGAAGCTGAACTGGACAAGGCCCCCACGGAGATCGTCACGTCGATTCAGAGGCGTTATGAGGCCGCGACCCAGCGCGAGAGACTGCTGCGGCAATCGTATGAGCAGGCGAAAGGAACGACTACTCAGAAGACTCGCGACCAGATCGATCTGATGGCCCTGAGCCAGGAATTGGAAACCAATCGCCAGCGCTTGAACACGCTCCTTCAGCGTCATCGCGAGTTGCAGGTAGGCAGCGCCAATCGATCCAACGAAGTCAGCATTGCAAACTTCAGCCGCTTGCCAAAAATAGCCATTGGTCCGCAGCGTTTTCGAAATATTTTCATCGCCTTTCTGCTTTCGCTGGCAGCGGGAATCGGTCTGGCGTTTCTGCTTGATTTCCTCGACGACACTTTGAAGTCAGTCGAAGACGTAGATCGCTATCTCCACCTGCCGGCCCTGGCCATGATCCCTGCAAACCGCGATCGCGGCCGTTTGATCGGAGTGGGCGCGGGTGCTTCTCCGCCCGCTGTTTCCGAAACCACGGCGCTCGCCATGCTGACGGATGTTCGCTCGCCGATTGCCGAGTCGTACCGGCATCTCCGCACCTCGTTGCTGCTTTCTTCAGCCGGCCAGCCTCCGAAAACAATACTGGTCACGTCGAGCCAGCCGTCGGAAGGTAAAACCACAACGGCAATTAATACAGCTTTCATGCTGGCCCAGACCGGCGCCGAAGTCTTAATCATCGATTGCGATCTCCGGCGGCCGCGGCTCCATGCACACTTCAATGCGCCGAATAACAAAGGACTGACCAACTGGCTTTCCGGCGAGACCGACATCGACGGCCTGATGCAAAGCTATGAAACGCAGACCAATCTGAAGTTCTTAACTTCAGGTCCGGTGCCGCCCAACCCTGCGGAACTCCTCGGTTCAGACGAAATGCGCAAGCTCCTGAGCACCCTGAGCGAACGCTTCACCCACATCGTGATTGATTCGCCGCCCGCGATCTCGTTTACCGATGCCTCGATCCTTTCGACAATGGTTGATGGCGTGGTGCTGGTTGTTCACGGCGGCAAGACTTCCCGCGCCGTGGCCCGACGAGCCAGGCAGCAGTTGGTCGACGTTGGCGCGCACATCTTTGGCGTGGTGCTTAACAACGTGAAGGTTGAGAGCCAGGACTACTATTATTCCGGCTACCATTCGAGCTACTATGCCGACGGTGATGAGAAGCCCGAGGATTTGCCAGGGAACGCTGCCGAACCGCGGTGACCAAAAACTTTGCAATACGTTGGCCCGAGACCGTCTTCCGGTTGCGTCTCATATCGCCCTTTGAAAGTCCGGCCAGTCGCCGGACTTTTGCGGCGTTAGGCAATCCGCCGCTTTCTTTCCTTAACCCCACACACGACAGAGATAACGCATGAAGGTCCCTCTACTCGATCTGCGAAGGCAGCACGAAGCGCTGCATGTCCAACTGATCGAGGCCGTCGAGCGGGTGATCGCTTCGCAACAATTCGTGCTGGGGCCTGAAGTGGCGGCGCTGGAAAACGAAGTAGCCGAATACTCGACGACGGAATTCGCGGTAGGGTGTGCCTCGGGATCGGACGCGTTGTTGCTTGCCTTCATGGCGCTGGATTTTCAGCCGGGCGATGAAGTGGTGACTACGCCCTTTTCGTTTTTTGCTACGGCGAGTGCAATTACACGTCTGGGCGCAATCCCACGTTTTGTCGATATCGATCCGGAAACCTACAACCTGGATTCATCACAGATTGAATCAGGAATCACTTCACGCACGCGCGCGATTCTGCCGGTCCACCTTTACGGACAATGCGCGGCGATGGATCCGATTCTGGCCATTAGCGCTCGCCACGGGCTGCCCGTGGTGGAAGATGCAGCGCAGGCTATTGGGGCCGAGGATGGCCGTCGGCGCGCGGGCTCGATGGGCCGTATGGGTTGTTTCAGTTTCTATCCCACTAAGAACCTGGGCGGTGCCGGCGATGGCGGCATGCTCGTAACGAATGACGCCGGGCTCGCCGAACGACTGCGGCGGCTGCGCGTTCATGGTGGAGCGACTGAGTATCATCACGACGAGGTCGGAATCAATAGCCGGCTGGATTCGATTCAGGCAGCCATCTTGCGCGTCAAGCTGAAGTATCTCAACGAGTGGTCCGCGGCACGAAGAAAGAAAGCTGAGCTGTACACCGAGTTGTTAGCTGAGGCAGATTTGCCGATCGAGATCGTGCCGCCCTTTATCGCGCCCGCGGCAAGTCATATTTTTCATCAGTACGTTGTGCGCATACCACAGCACCGCGACGCCGTGATCAAGCATTTGGCGGAACACGGGGTGGGCAGCAAAGTCTATTATCCGGTGCCGCTGCATCTGCAGAATTGCTTCGCCTTCCTCGGGTATCGCGCGGGTTCCTTTCCGGAAACTGAGCGTGCGGCGCAGGAGACGCTGGCGCTACCTTGTTTTCCTGAGTTGACGGTTGACCAGCAGGAGTATGTTGTCGAAGTGTTATCAAAGTTTGAGGTCTAAGGTTGAAACGTCGTTTTCGTGCAGAGCGCGAGTTTGGTTTGATCGTCGGTGGGATTCTGATCCTCCTTGGCGGTTGGTGGCTCTATCGCGGCAAGTTTACCGACGCCGCTTACATCATGTTGACGGTGGGCGCGCCTCTGGTTAGCCTTGGCTTGCTGCTGCCGCGGGCTTTGGTCTATCCAAACAAAGCGTGGATGATGCTGGCGGAAGGGTTGTCTTTCGTGACCACGCGGATAATCCTGGGCGTTGTTTTCTTTTTGATCATCACGCCAATCGGAGTGGTCAAGAGGCTGATGGGCTGGGACCCGCTGAGCCGACGCGGTCCGCGCGGCGAAACTTATTGGCGAAACTACTCGGAGCGACAACGCGATCCGCGCCACTACGAGAAGATGTACTAAAGGAGTTGTGGGAATGTCTAAGGCACAAGTTGTCAGTGAACTCTGGGAGTTTATGCGGAATAACAAGAAGTATTGGCTGGCGCCGATTGTGATCACGCTCGTTTTGGTGGGGGCCTTGCTGGCCTTTGCCAAGGGGTCGGCAATTGCGCCCTTCATCTACACGCTGTTCTAAGCTGGGGGCATTTGATTTGGCAACGGTCCTCGGCATCTCCGCCTTTTATCACGACTCCGCAGCCTGTCTGGTGGTAGATGGTGAAATCGTCGCCGCGGCGCAGGAAGAACGATTCACCCGCGTCAAGCACGACTACAATTTTCCCCTGCATGCCGTTCGCTACTGTCTCCGCGAGGCCCAGCTCAACGCCGCCGATCTTGATTACGTCGGCTTCTACGACAAGCCGCTGCTGAAATTCGATCGGCTGCTCGAAACCTATCTCGACTACGCTCCTGCCGGTTTTAGTTCCTTCCTGAAAGCCCTGCCGCTCTGGATGCGGGAAAAACTTTGGATGCCTGACTTGATTCGCACCGAGATGGGCAAGGTGGGCGGCGAGGAAGACGAACGCGCGGCGAAGAAACTCGGGAAGAAGTTTGAGTGGAAACTTCTTTTTGGCGATCACCACGAGAGTCATGCGGCCAGCGCGTTTTATCCGTCGCCGTTTGAGGAAGCCGCGATCTTGACGATCGACGGCGTAGGCGAGTGGGCCACCAGTTCGATTGGCGTTGGCCAGGGTAACGAGATCACGCTGCTGAAAGAACTGCGCTTTCCCGACAGCCTCGGACTGCTCTACAGCGCCTTCACCTACTACACGGGATTTAGAGTCAACAGCGGCGAATACAAGGTGATGGGACTCGCTCCCTATGGCGAACCGAAATACGTCGCGCTCATAAAAGACAAGCTGTTGGAGATTCGCGACGACGGCAGCCTGAAAATGAATCACGAGTTTTTCAGTTACTCGCAAGGTTTGCGAATGACGAATCGTGCTTTCGACAAGCTCTTCGGTTCTGCGCCGCGAAAGCCGGAGTCGCCAATCACGCAAAAAGAGATGGACCTCGCGCGCAGCGTCCAGGTAATCACCGAAGAAGTGATGCTGAAGATGACCGGCTTCGCGCACAAGGAAACGGGAATGAAGAAGCTCTGCCTGGCAGGTGGAGTGGCGCTCAACTGCGTGGCGAATGGGCGGGTGTTGCGAGAAGTGCCCTTCGAAGATATTTGGATCCAGCCGGCGGCTGGTGACGCCGGCGGAGCGCTGGGAATTGCGCTGGCTATTTGGCATCGCTACCTCGGGAAGCCGCGCGTGAGTCCTGAGAAGTCCGGCACCTGGAAGAGTGGCACGGGCGGCTCGCCCGTGATCCCGGTTCAGGATGGGTTAGTTCGAGACTTACCTCCGTATGCGGACGGAATGAAGGGGTCGTATCTCGGGCCGAAACATAGCGAAGAAGAGATCGAAGCGTTCCTGAAATCAAGACAGTTGCCATATAAAAAGTACTCGAGAGCAGAGCTACCGCGGCGGGTCGCGGATCTCCTGGCCGCGGGAAAAATAATTGGTCTTCATCAGGGAAGAATGGAGTTTGGCCCACGCGCTCTTGGGGGGCGGAGTATCATCGGTGATCCGCGCTCGACGGAGATGCAATCGACGATGAACCTGAAGATCAAGTACCGTGAAAGTTTCCGTCCATTCGCGCCGAGCGTGTTGCGAGAAAAAGCCGGAGATTGGTTCGAGTTGAATACGGACAGCCCCTACATGTTGCTGGTTGCGAATGTGGAAGAGTCACAACGCCGTGAAATGACATCGACTGAAGAGGCTCTTTGGGGAATTGAAAAACTGAATGTCAGGCGCTCGGAGATTCCAGCCGTAACCCACGTTGATTATTCTGCGCGAATACAGACGGTGAGACGCGAGACGAATCCTCTTTATTGGGAAATACTCGAGGCCTTCGACCAGCAGACAGGCTGTCCGGTGTTGGTCAACACCAGTTTCAACGTGCGCGGCGAACCGATCGTCTGCACGCCCGAAGACAGTTACCGCTGTTTTATGCGCACGGAGATCGACGCCCTCGTGCTGGAGAACTTTGTCCTGGATAAGAAAGAGCAACCGCAGTTTGGGGAAAGCGGCGATTGGCGTAAGGAGTTTGCGTTGGACTAATCCCAAGCGCAACTTTGCTCTCCGCGCCGCGGGCAATTCTTTACCTGCCGCAATCCGGTGCCGCCGAAGTCTTCTATTAGCCTCGCAAGGTGAAAATGAGCGAAGCGACTCCTCAAAACAGGCCGATGCGCGGACGCCGCGTTTGGCTGTATAAACTAGCACTTTTGAGTGTCGCGATGCTGGTTAGCGTGGGCCTTGCCGAGGCTGTGTTGCGTGCAGCTGAGAAGGCCAGACTGGGTGACCGTGTACTGACCGACGATCTGTTGAAGAATGATCCGGAGCTCGGGCTGGTCCTGCCCCCGTTCACGGTGGGACATGACGCCAACGGCTTTCGCAATGATGCAGTCCCCCTCCGTGCAGATCTTGTCGTGCTGGGAGACTCTCAAACCTGGGGTGTGAATGCCACCCGCGAAGATGCGTGGCCAAAGCACCTCGAAAAGCTGACGCGCCGCAACGTCTACAATATGGGCATGGGGGGCTTCGGGGTTGTGCAGCATTGGGCCCTTACGGACAAAGCCCTGGCGCTCTCGCCGCAGACCATGATTGTCGGACTTTACTTCGGCAACGATCTCTACGATGCCTACAAGATCACTTATGGATCCGACAGGTACAAGCAACTGCGAGGCGAAAACCTGCCAGCCGACATTGGCACTGATAAGATTGGAGTTAGCGCCAGGGCTTTTTGGGATCAAGAGAAGACTTTTTATCGAACATTCGGTCGTGCGACGCCGAGTGAATGGAACGACTGGGTACGCGGCCACACCGCGATAGGCCGACTCCTTGATCGAACCGGATTGTGGCCAGGCGCGGATGATCTGCAGTTTAAGATCGGAAAAGCGTGGGCTGAGGCCCATCCTGACGCCGGCGCGGTCTACGATGGCAATGGTATCAGCACCGTTTTTACAACCGCATACCGGAAGGTGGGGCTTGATCTTTCGGAGCCGCGTGTAGCCGAGGGGATGCGCATCACTGTGGAACTATTGCCTCGCATTAAAGAGAAGACCGACGCCGCGGGAGTTCACCTCCTGATCGTGTTGATCCCGACGAAGGAAACAGCGTACGTTGATGCATTGCGCGAAAGCAGGCAGCCGCTGAACGGCACGTTTGAATCGTTGCTTAGCAATGAATCTCAGGCCCGCGCTGAGATTCTTAGACTTTGCGAACAGAAGAAGTTACGTTGTCTTGATGCACTGCCCTCGCTCAGCGCCGCCATTCGCCGCCGCGAGCAGATCTATCCAACGAGCACCGAGAGCCACCCCAATCCGCGTGGTTATCAAGTCCTCGCTGAGACCGTGAGGGACGAGTTGAAGAAGTCCGGCTGGTGAATCGTTTCCTTAAAATGACGTAGATGGCGCAGTTTTTCAGCGCACCGCCCAGCGAAAACCTAAGCAGTGAAAATTAGTGTCATAATCCCAGTTCGCAACGAAGCGTCGTCGATCCGGCAACTCCTCGACAGCCTGAAGAACCAAACTCAATCACCGGACGAAATCGTAATAGCTGACGCGGGATCGACCGATGGAACACCAGACATCATCGAGGAATTTGACGCCGGGCTCTTGCCGGTCCGCTTAGTTCGATCAAGTCGGGGCTATCCTGGACGCGGGCGAAATCTGGGCGCGGCGGCGGCGGAAAATGAATGGATGGCTTTCATAGATGCCGGAGTTCACCCGGAGCCGCAGTGGCTGGAGTTTCTGGCGGCACCAGTTCAGAGTGGCCGCGATGTTGATGTGGTCTATGGATCGTTTCAGCCGGTTACGAATACGCTTTTCAAAGAATGTGCGGCAATCGCTTTCGTGCCGCCGCCGACAGACGTCAACGGCGAGATGATGCGCACGCGTTCAATTGCCTCGGCGTTGATGCGCAAAAGTGTCTGGCAGGCGGTAGGTGGCTTTCCCGAAGATTTGCGTTCGGCCGAGGATCTACTGTTCATGGACAAAGTGGAGGCGGCTGGATTCAAGATCGCGCATGCGCCACGGGCCGTGGTCCACTGGAATTTGCAGCCGACGCTGGTGAAAACTTTCAAGCGCTTCGTCGCTTATTCGCGAAGTAATATTCGAGCAGGGCTCTGGGCGCATTGGCAACGGGCGATCTTGCGGCGTTATGGATTGTTGTTTCTATTTGCGTTGGCCGCAGTATTCTTCGGGAGAAACTGGTGGGCAATGGCGCTCGCTTGGATCGTTTTCATTTGGTTGCTCATGATTCTGGCCAGATCCGTAGTTGCTATTCGTAGAAATCGTCGCTGCTATCCTGCCGGGCTGGGCCGAAACCTGGCGCGACTCTTAATGCTCATCCCAATTCTCGCAGTCATCGATCTGGCGGCGATAGTAGGCAGCCTCCAATGGCTACTAACCGACCGCACCTACTCTGCGGCGTCGCGAGGTGGCTCATGACGCGTGAGGACGCACCGCTTCAAGGCCGGCGCGTACTCTACATTTCCTACAATGGCATGCTCGACCCGCTGGGCCAGAGCCAGGTGCTTCCTTATCTGCGCGAGTTGGCCGCCAGGGGAGTGAAGTTCACGCTCCTTAGCTTCGAACGCGCAAGGGCTTTCGAAGCTGACGGACCAAGCCAATGCGATGAACTGCGTGCGACGTTGGCGACTGAGAACATCGAGTGGCACTGGCTGAGATATCATCAACGTCCTTCGTTGCCGGCAACTGCTTACGACGTCGTCGCGGGAACTCGTTACGCAGCCAAACTCGTGAAGCGCAACCGAATTGAGATGGTCCACGCCCGCGCTCAAATTGCCGCCACCATCGCGCTCAGACTCAAACGGCGGTTCGGAATTAAGTTGATTTTCGACGTGCGCGGATTGATGGCTGAGGAATATTTCGACGCCGGCCATTGGCGCAAAGACAGCGTCCCATATCGACTGACGAAGGCGATGGAGAGCCGCGCCCTGGCGGCGGCGGACGGCGTCGTTACCTTGACTGACCGCATCTGGCCCATCATTCGCGAATGGAAAAGTCTGCGCGGCCGAGAAGTGGTTCACGAGGTCGTGCCGTGCTGCACGAATCTGGAGTTATTCAAGTTTAGCCAAACAGACCGTGAGCGCCGCAGAAAAGAATTGCGCGTTGGCGATCGATTTGTGGTGGTTTACAGTGGCTCGATTGATGGATGGTATCTGACGGAAGACATGGCAGACTTCTTTGCCGAGTTTCTCCGGCAAGGGCGCGACGCCCATTTTCTTTGGCTGATCCCTGCGGAAGCTGAACGCGTTCAGAGCTTGATGCACGAGCGAAATATTCCGACAGATCGTTACACCATCCGCGGAGTAGCCTCGCGCGAGGTGGCTTCATATCTTTCGGCGAGCGATGCGGGGTTGGCGCTAATCAAGCCGTGTTTCTCGAAGCTGGCTTCGTCGCCCACGAAGACCGCGGAATATCTCGCTTGCGGACTGCCGGTCATTATCAACGCCGGCATCGGCGATTCTGACTTGTTGGTTACCGAAGAGCATGCCGGCGCTTTACTTCACGCGCTTGACAGCGAGGGCTATGCAAAGGCGATCAGTGAAATTGAATCTCTCGCTGCCCAGCCCGGAACCCGTTTGCGGATGCGTGAGATTGCGGACAGGCTTTTTGACGTAAGCAAGGTGGGAGTTGACCGCTACACGAGCCTATACAATCGCGTCTTGCAGCCGCATCAGGAAAAGTCGTCGCTATGAAAGTCTTGGGGCTCGCCTCTTACCCAATCGAAGCTGCGGCAACTCGCTACCGGCTGGCGCAGTTTGTCGGCCCACTCGCCGAACGCGATATCATCCTAACCATCCGGCCGTTCCTCGACTCCAAAGTTTTCGAAATGCTTTACGTTCCGGGAAGCGTGCCGCGTAAAGCGTTTACGCTGGCGATGACCAGCCTGCGCCGTTTGCAAGACCTCTTCCTGCTGCGGCAAACAGACGTGGTGCTGGTGCAGCGTGAGGCAATGATTTTTGGTCCACCATTGATTGAATGGCTGGCGGTGCGGGCGCTGAAGTGTCCAATGGTCCTGGATTTGGATGACGCCACTTACGTTTCCTATACTAGCCCCACGTACGGACGACTGGGCAAAGCGTTGAAGTGGTTTAGCAAGACTGACGATCTGATCCGATGGGCCAGCATCGTCACTTGCGGCAATCGCTACATCGCCGACTATGCGGCAAGCAAAGGCGCAATCACCCGAATAATACCGACGGTCGTGGACACAGAAGTTTTTCGTCCCGCACCGCCGGCAGTGAGGGACTCCGGTGAACCGTTGGTGTTGGGTTGGATTGGCACCCACTCAACCTTTCCTTACCTTGAAGCGATCTTTCCCGTGTTGCAAAAGCTGGCCGAGACGCATCGATTCAAATTGAGGATCGTCGGTGCGGGGAAAGCGAGTGTCGAGGTTCCGGGCGTGGAAGTGGAAAACCTGGAATGGAAACTCGCGCGCGAGGTGGCCGACTTTCAATCGTGTGACGTGGGGCTGTATCCAATCGATCCCACGCTGTATGCTGAGAAGTGGGCGGAAGGGAAGTCTGGCTTTAAGGCCATCCAGTACATGGCCGTGGGAATTCCCTACGTGGCCGCGCCGGTTGGTGCGATGAGGGAGATTGGCGAGGCAGGTGTCACCCATTTTCACGCGGTGACGCACGAGGACTGGAGCGCGGCGCTGACGCGGTTACTTTCTGATCATGAACTGCGCCGGGAGATGGGCGCGGCGGGTCGTAGCCACGTCGTCCAACATTATTCTCTCGGCGACCAGGCGGAGAAACTGGCACAAGCGTTACGCGAAGCCACGACACAAAAGAAATCAAAGTCGGGTTAATTATTTCGATGGCGCGGACGAGCACCATTGAATCAGGCGCACGTTTGCGTCAGCGACAGTCGCAGTAGACAGCACGAGGCGGAGCAAAAGCGGACCATGCAAGGCGCCAATAAATTTCGGTTAGTAATGCTTGCTTGCGTGGCCGTGCTTCCTGGCTTCCTCAAGCGTCCATGCTTCCGCATGTTTTTTGGCTACAAGATTGGCAAGCGCGTTCGCATTGGCTTTAGCATTATCGACGCTGCGGAATGTCAGATTGACGACGACGTGACAATTGGGCACCTGAACGCAGTTGTGGGCGTCAAAAAAATCGTGATTGGCGATCACGTTCGCATCGGGCACCTGAATATCATTCGTGGAGGCGACGAGGTGGTGTTGGGACGCTATGCCGAGATCATTCGCCTGAATGAGATCAACTCGATTCCGGATCCGATCGTGGTTAACCCTATCGATCCGCGATTTTTGCTCGGCGCCGGCAGCATCGTAACCACCGGACACAAAATAGATTTTACCGATCGCGTCACCGTCGGCCGGCGTTCGATCCTGGGTGGCCGAAGTTCTTCGCTGTGGACACACAACCGGCAACGAACACGTCCGATCGATATTGGATCGTTTGCCTACCTTGGATCCGAAATCCGTATCGCGCCCGGCGGCGCGATCCCTTCGCGATCTGTCGTCGGCATCGGCTCGGTAATTACCAGCGCACTGACAGTTGAAGGGCAATTGATCGCGGGAGTACCGGCAAAGCCGATCAAGGATTTAAGCGAGGAAGATCAATTCCTGATCGAACAGAAGACCCGGCCAGACTTACCCGACGACGTTTAGCGATAACTCCACGCATGAATGCACTTTTGACATTGCTATATCTGATTTTGTGTCTGGGCATCGTCATCTTTGTGCCCACACTGGTCACTCCTTTCGTTGCGGACTACGGCCCAGTTACGTCAGCAGATGCTGCACGGGCCGTGCTGCTGTGTACGGCGGTCGCGCTTCCGGCCGGGCTATTTGCTTACAGGCAGGGGGCCGATGGAGTTTTTCTTTTACGTCTGTTTATTGCCGCGTTATTGATCCGCATGATTTTGGGTACGACGATATTTGTTTTCAATGGCCAGGAGTTTTTTGGCGGCGATGCGATAACTTATGACACCTTCGGCCAGGCTCAGTCGTTGGGATGGGCGGGTGACAAATATTCCGCGGCGTTAGCCAAAAGATTTACCGGTGGCTTGGGGTCGGGCTGGGGCATGGTCTACCTGGTGGGCGCGGTCTACAGCCTCCTGGGCCGCAACATGCTGGCCGTGCAGCTAATGAACTCCGTGCTGGGGGCGGTGACCGCAGTCCTCATTTTCCTGTGCGCTCACCACGTGTTCAAAAGTGAGAGGGTGGCGCGCGTGGCAGCCATCGCAGTGGCCTTTTACCCATCGCTGGTGCTTTGGTCTTCCCAGGGACTGAAGGATGGCCCTATCGTTTTCTGTTTGGCGCTGTCAATTCTGGCGACGCTGAAGTTGGGCGAGAAGCTCAGCCTGCGATACGTGGCGGTATTAGTGTGCGCACTATTAG
This sequence comes from Pyrinomonadaceae bacterium, assembly GCA_031392315.1. Taxonomy (GTDB): domain Bacteria; phylum Acidobacteriota; class Blastocatellia; order Pyrinomonadales; family Pyrinomonadaceae; genus PSRF01. The sequence continues at coordinate 13,201 of JANMVC010000109.1, forward strand.
CGTTGTTGAGTTTGAGGTTTTACGTTTTCTATATGCTTTGCGCGGCCATCGCGGGCGCATTCGTCATCGGGATGCAGGCGGTTACCGCAACAAGTTTTGCCCGCCAACTGGGGGCGGTGCTCTTGGTTGGGTTAGCCCTGACTTACTTTGGCGTCACCCGTTCGGCCGGTGTGCAATTGGAGCGGTACGGAAATTTGGACAGACTTCAACGCAGCCGGTTGGATATGGCAAAGCGCGCCGACTCCGGATTCGGACGCGAGGTAGACGTCTCCACCACTGCCGGAGCGCTATCCACGATTCCGACCGGGATGCTCTATCTGTTGTTTGCGCCTTTCCCCTGGCAGGTAGGTTCGCTGCGGCAAAGCATTACTCTGCCGGAGATGGTTGTCTGGTGGGCGTCGTTTCCCATGCTTATTCTGGGCTTGTGGTTTGCAATCAGGTATCGGTTGCGCGTGATCTCGCCGATTCTGCTGTTTACCATAATGCTCACGATCTCTTACTCGGTGTTTCAGGGCAACGTCGGCACGGCCTATCGGCAGCGGGCGCAGTTGCTGGTGTTCTATTTCATCTTCGTCGCTGTCGGTTTTGTGTTGATTAAGGAGAAACGAGAGGAACGGAAGCGGCAGGAGTTGCTTCAACGACAGGAGTTTGCCCGGCAACGGATTATCTTTAGGGATCTCAAGCGCTAAGTTGCGGCAAACAGCAATCGATTCAAGGCGACCAGGTAACGCTCGCGGGTTGAGTTGAAATATGAGTGGTTTACTAGTTTTACTTTATCTGCTTTTCTGCGCGGTGATCGTCGTCTTCGTCCCGTCGTTGGCGGCACCACACGCTGCGCAGTATGGCCTGATTTCCGTTTTCGATACCTCGCGGGCCGTGCTTCTGACTACCGTGTTAGCGAGCCTGGCCGGTTATTACGCTTATAAGCAGGGCCCTGACGGACTCTTTCTGCTGCGATTGTTTATTGCCGGGCTATTGATCCGCATGCTGGTGGGCACCGCGATTTTTGTGTTTAAGGGCCAGGAATTTTTTGGCGGTGACGCGTTAACTTACGACTCCGTTGGCTACGCAAGTCTCGGCGGCTGGGGCGGTGACAAGTATCTCGAAGCCGCTGCCCAGACTTTTCTCAAAGGGGCCGGGTCAGGCTGGGGCATGGTCTACATGGTCGCCGCGATCTATGCACTCGTGGGCCGCAACATGCTGGCGGTGCAATTAGTGAACTCCGTTTTGGGAGCAGCTACCGCGGTGATCATTTTCCTGTGCGCCCACCACGTGTTCAAAAATACCAGGGTCGCTCGGCTGGCAGCCATTGCGGTAGCGTTTTACCCATCGCTGGTGCTTTGGTCTTCGCAGGGATTGAAGGATGGCCCCATCGTTTTCTGTTTGGCGCTATCAATTCTGGCGACGCTGAAGTTGGGCGAGAAGCTCAGCCTTCGTTATGTCGCGGTGCTAGTGTGCGCACTATTGGCCCTTTTGAGTTTGAGGTTTTACGTTTTCTATATGCTCTGCGCAGCCATTGCCGGAGCGTTTATCATCGGGATGCAGACGATTACGGCGACAAGTTTTGCCCGACAATTAGGCGCAGTGGTCCTGGTGGGCCTGGCGCTGACTTACTTTGGAGTCACGCGTTCAGCGGGCGTGCAATTGCAGGAGTACGGAAGTTTGGAGAGAGTTCAACTGAGCCGCCTGGATCTGGCGCGGTCAGCCGACTCGGGCTTCGGGCGCGACGTAGACGTTTCGACAGCATCCGGAGCTTTGTCCACGATTCCGATGGGCATGCTCTATCTGCTCTTTGCCCCGTTTCCCTGGCAGGTAGGTTCGCTGCGCCAAAGCATCACTCTGCCGGAGATGATTGTCTGGTGGGCGTCGTTTCCCATGCTCGTGCTGGGATTGTGGTTTGCCATCAGATATCGGCTGCGCATGATTTCCCCGATATTGCTTTTCACGATCATGCTCACGCTCTCTTACTCGGTATTTCAGGGCAACGTCGGCACGGCCTATCGGCAGCGGGCGCAACTGTTAGTGTTCTATTTCATCTTCGTCGCTGTCGGTTTTGTGTTGCTCAAGGAGAAGCGCGAAGAACGCAAACGTCAGCGGCACGGAGCAGTACGGGCGCAACAGGCCGCGACAGCTGCCGCGCGATCGAGCAAAGTGCGTTGAGAAATGGAACTCGTGAAATGCGGTGGTGTGGGCTATTGTCAGTTTGGATTGTGCTCGGTCGGTTTCAAACGTGGCACGGGCGTCTCGCTCGTGATCACGCGCAAGATGTGCGTGCCACGAAACTGGCTCACTCCCTGGATTTTCTCCTCTTTGGACAGCATTCATAAGCTCCGTTAAGATAAAGTTTCCTAGAGTTTACTTCCGAATTCTCTTTGAGGTTGTTTACCTGACGTGTGTGGAATTGTCGGCATAGTTAATGGCGATCGAACGGACGTGGACCAGCCGCTGCTGGGCCGCATGTGCGACGCCATAAGCCATCGCGGGCCGGACGACGACGGTTTTTATTTCAGTGGGCCGGCAGGTTTGGGGATGCGCCGGCTCTCGATCATCGACGTCAAAGGCGGCCACCAGCCGATACACAATCAGGATCGCACCGCCTGGATCGTTTTCAACGGCGAGATTTATAACTACCGCGAACTCCGCGACCAGCTCGAGCAGCTCGGCCACACCTTTTATACAAACAGCGACACCGAAGCGATTGTTCACGCCTACGATCAGTATGGCGCGGACTGCCCCAAGCATCTACGCGGAATGTTTGCGTTTGCTATTTGGGACGAACGCACCGAAGAACTCTTTATCGCTCGGGACCGCGTGGGGAAGAAGCCGCTACTCTACGCCCACGTGAATGGTCACTTCGTTTTTGGTTCTGAGTTCAGCGCTTTGTTGCAGCACCCGTCGATCAGCAAGGACGTCGATACCGAAGCGATCCACCACTATCTTTCGTTTATGTGCGTGCCGGCGCCGCTGACGGCTTACCGCGCGATTAGAAAACTGGAGCCGGGGCATTCACTGCGTTGGCGCAAAGGCGAGATCAGAATTGAGCGTTACTGGCAGCCTGACTTTTCGCAGAAACTAAAAATTGACGAAGAGGAAGCGGGAGAGCGGGCTATTGAGATCCTCCGGGATGCGGTGAAGGTCCGCTTGATGTCGGAAGTGCCTCTGGGAGCTTTTCTCTCCGGCGGCATCGACTCGAGCGCCGTCGTGGCATTGATGAGCGAAGTGTCCGCGGAACCTGTCAAGACATTTTCGATTGGCTTTGAAGAGCAGGACTTCAGCGAGTTGCATCATGCGCGCCGGGTGGCGGAACACGTTGGAGCCGACCACCACGAATTCATTGTCCGCCCGGACGCGATGGAGGTTTTGCCGACGTTGGTGGAACACTACGGCGAGCCTTATGCCGACTCGTCCGCCATCCCGACTTACTACGTGGCCCGTGAAACTCGCAAGCACGTTACCGTTGCGCTTAACGGTGATGGCGGCGACGAGTCGTTTGCCGGTTACGAGCGGTACGCTGCGATGCGTTTGGCTGAAAGATATCGCCGTATTCCCACAATGCTCCGCGAGTCGGTAGTTCGGCAAGCGGTCGGACTAATACCTTCTTCGCCTACCAGACGCAGCCGCGTCCGCGATGTGCAACGCTTTCTTGACTCAGCTTCATTGCCGAAGGTCGAACGCTACTTGCGTTGGGTGAGCGTGTTCGACACTGGCGCAAAGCAAGATCTCTACTCGTCCAACTTTTGGCGGGAAACTCAGAATCTGCATGCGGCAGATATGCTTGGTCCCTGGTTTGCGAAAGCAAATGGCTCGGGCATTGTTGATGCAGCGCTGCTGACAGACATCATGACCTATCTGCCAAACGATCTTCTGGTGAAGGTGGATATCGCGACCATGGCAGTTTCGCTCGAGGCGCGTTCACCATTTTTGGATCATAAAGTGATTGAGTTTGCCGCGAGCTTGCCTGAGAAGTACAAACTGCGCGGGCTCACGACCAAGTATCTGTTGAAGCGAGTTCTGAAAAAGTTGTTGCCACAGGAAAACCTCGACCGGCGGAAGATGGGTTTTGGCGTTCCCATTGGCCATTGGTTTCGCGGCCAGCTTCAGCCGTTCCTGCGGGAAACAATTCTTTCCGAGAAGGCCCTGAAGCGCGGATTCTTCAAACCGGAAGCAGTAAAGCAAATGGTGGAATTGCACACGCGCGGCGAACGAGACCATTCGCATCAGCTCTGGACCTTGTTGATGCTCGAGTTATGGTTCCAAAGATTTATTGATTAACGACAACTGGCGGAGGTGTAGATTGAAAGGCGTTGTATTAGCTGGCGGACTGGGCTCGCGTTTGCGGCCGTTAACTTCGGTAACAAACAAACATCTATTGCCGGTTTATGACCGGCCAATGATCTACTATCCGATTCAGACGCTCGTGAATGCCGGGATTACCGACATCATGATCGTCACCGGCGGCAATTCCGCCGGCGACTTTCTCAAGCTACTGGGAAACGGGAAAGCGTTTGGGCTCAAACACCTCAACTACACCTACCAGGAGGGCGAAGGCGGAATCGCGGAAGCACTTTCGCTGGTCGAGCATTTTACGGCAGGCGAACCATTGTGTGTGGTGCTGGGCGACAACATTATCGAGGGCAACATCACGGCCGCCGTCACCGCTTATCAACAGCAGGGCGCCGGTGCGAAGATCATTCTGAAGAAGGTGCCGGACCCGCATCGCTTCGGAGTTCCCGAGCTTGATGGCCCGGGCGTCGTGCGTATCGAAGAGAAACCGGGGGTGCCGAAGTCGGAATTTGCCGTGATCGGGATCTACATGTATGACAAAAACGTCTACGACATCATTCGCACCCTGAAGCCGTCAGGCCGCGGCGAACTGGAAATCACAGACGTAAACAACGCCTACATCGAGCGAGATGAAATGACCTGGGAAGAATTGAACGGCTGGTGGACCGACGCCGGCACTTTTGAGAGTCTACTGCACGCCTCGAACCTCGTGGCCAAGACCGGCGCTAACAAATTGGAGTCGAGCCTTGCAGCTCCCGGGAGCTAAAGCTGATCGCGAGTACAGTAGCGCCGTTTTCGGCCTGCCAATCGAAGAAGGGCCGGATGCCCGCGCTCCCAGGCTATGAAGATCGTCCGCGTAATTGCTCGTCTTAATGTGGGTGGGCCAGCCAAGCACGTCGTCTGGCTCACCAAAGGTTTGCGGCCGCCGGAGTTTGAGTCGATCCTCGTCGCCGGCAGTGTTCCTCCGGAAGAGGACGACATGAGCTACTTCGCGGCCGAGATGGGCGTCGCGCCGGTCTTTCTGCCGGAAATGAGCCGCGAGATTTCGCTGAAAGATGTACTCACCATCTGGAAGCTGTTTCAGTTTTTCCGACGCGAACGCCCCGACATTGTCCACACTCACACCGCCAAAGCCGGCACCGTTGGCCGACTGGCAGGCTGGCTCTATCGCTGGTTAACTCCCACTACCTTGCTGGGTCGTCCGCGGCAATGCAGTTTCGTTCACACATACCACGGACATATCTTCCACAGTTACTACGGCCCGCTGAAGACGCGCCTGTTTCTGTTCATCGAAAAAGTCCTGGCGAGAATAGCTACTGATCGCATAGTAGTGATCAGTCAACAGCAGCGGCAGGAGATCCACGAGAAATTTGGCGTGGGACGTGCACGTCAGTTTGCCGTTATCCCGCTGGGGCTCGACCTGGAACCGTTTGCCGAGTGGCAAACGCGTGGGCGAGATTTCCGCGAGGAGCTTCGTGTCGAGCCCGACGAAGTTTTAGTCGGCATCGTGGGCCGGCTGACTGAGGTCAAGAATCATCGATTGTTTCTCGATGCGGTGGCGCTATGGAAAAAACGTTTTGCCAGCGATGGCGTGTCAGTCCGCTTCGTGGTTATCGGCGACGGCCACTTGAGGAAGACGCTCTGCGATCAGGCGCGAGCGCTAGGTTTGGGAGATGAGGTCAACTTTGTCGGCAGTCGACGCGAGGTTGAGAACATCTACCCAGCGCTCGACATTGTGGCCCTGACCTCGCTAAACGAAGGCACGCCATTGACGCTGATTGAGGCGATGGCAAATGCGCGTCCGGTGATTTCGACGGCGGTGGGCGGCGTGGTTGACCTGCTCGGCCATCCGCTTTCCGCCGAGACGGACTCGCCTTTCATCGTTCGTGAGCGCGGCGTCAGCGTTGGCTCGGGAGATGCGGCGGGGTTTGCAGCCGGGTTGGACCGTTTGGTCGGCGATGTCAGGCTGCGTCGCGAAATCGGTGAGCGTGGTTTACAATTCGTCACCGCCAAATATTCCAAGGAACGATTATTGGCAGACGTGAAAGCGCTTTACGCGGATTTGCTCAGAGAAGAATGATTATGACGTTAGCCAAGTTGTCGTAACACCTGAGGTAGCGGGTGGGTCGTTGCTTTTAAGTCCCCCGTGCTCTCTGTTATCCTCCCACGAGTATGAGCAGCAATCTAGATCAACTAACAGCCGATGCGATGAAACTGCCACTGAGAGATCGCGTTCAGTTAGCACAGCGCTTGGTTTCGACTGTTGACGATGAGATCGAGACCGATACTGAAGCGTTGTGGTTTGCTGAGGCTGAGCGACGACTTGAAGAACTCCGCAGCGGAAAAGTTCAGGGGATCGATTCCGAGGAGGCCTTTAGAACCGCGCGAGAAGCTCTCAAGCGATGAAGGCGATCTTCCATCCGGAAGCGCACCAAGAGATGATCGAGTCAGCGCGATTCTATGAGGGAAGATTGGAAGGATTTGGCTTTGACTTCCTCACGGCGGTTGATGAGACAACAAGCCGCATTGAACAATTCCCCGAATCAGGTCCAATTGACAGAGCGAATGTCCGAAAGCGACTCGTATCCGGTTTTCCTTTCACCGTTCTCTACGAAATACAGCCTGATCGCATCTTCATCGCAGCCGTTATGCATCAACATCGGCGGCCCGGTTACTGGCGGCGACGTTTGGAGACATAGGCCAAGCAAGTTGAATCGGTATCAGCTCGTCGATGTTCTAAACGATACGACCGCTGGCGCGAGAAACTAAACTAAGGGAGCTGAAATAATTTGCGTGTACTTATAACTGGCGGAGCAGGATTCATCGGATCTCATCTCGCCGATGCATATCTGCAGCGCGGCGACGAAGTTTCGGTCATTGACGATCTCTCGACCGGCACCATCGAAAACATTCGTCATCTAAAAACTAACCCTCGGTTCAGCTACACGATTGATTCAGTTCACAACCAACCGGTGACTGCCGAACTAGTGGACCAGAGCGATGTTGTTGTTCACCTGGCAGCGGCCGTCGGCGTGAAGCTGATTGTGGAAAGTCCAGTCCGCACGATTGAAACCAATGTGCGCGGGACTGAAGTAGTGCTGGCGTTGGCCAACAAGAAGAAGAAGAAAGTTTTGATTGCTTCGACATCGGAAGTCTACGGCCTCAGCGCCGACGTGCCGTTTCGCGAAGATGGCAATCTGGTGATGGGTGCGACCACCAAAGGCCGATGGAGTTATGCCTGCTCCAAAGCGATTGATGAGTTTCTCGCTCTGGCTTACTGGCGCGAAAAGAAACTGCCGACAACCATCGTCCGGCTTTTCAATACCGTGGGGCCACGCCAGACCGGACGCTACGGAATGGTGATTCCGACCTTTGTCCGGCAAGCACTGGCCGGACGTCCCATCACAGTTTACGGCGACGGCAAGCAGACGCGCTGTTTTGGTTATGTCGGAGACGTGGTCGGGGCGCTGATCAAGCTGATGGATCACCCAGATTCAGTCGGACAGGTTTTCAACATTGGCTCGACAGAGGAAATTTCGATTTTTGCTTTGGCGCAAAAGGTTAAGAAACTGACGGAGTCGAAGTCGGAGATCGTCTTCATGCCCTACGACGAAGCCTACGAGGAAGGCTTTGAAGACATGCCGCGACGTGTGCCTGACACGTCGAAAATTAACCAGCTCGTAGGCTTCAAACCAGAGATGACGCTTGATGGGATTCTCCAAAGCGTGATCAGCTTTCACAGCGGCCAGCCCTCATCGTTTGACGATGAGGGTTAACGAGTGGCACGCGCATCTTGCGCGTGATTCACGGGCGGGACGCCCGTGCCACTTTCAACGTTACTCCTTTACTGCTGTTTGATTCGGGGCCACCTTAGTGAGCGCATTGATGCGCTCGCGCACCGCACGCGCCAGAGACTCAACTTCTTCCGGCTTGTAGTTTACCGAGGGCGACTCGATCTTATTACTCGGATCGCGGGCATCCGCGCCCGCAAATGAGCGCGCAGAGCGAACAACAGTTTGTTGCGTTGACTTCCTTTCCGGATTAGGAGAGTGAGGCTGGGGCAGCGTTGCGGGCGAGACGCCCGCGGTCCGGTGAAGGGGTTGAACTTCGCCTGCGGGTCTTGAGTGATGTCGGGGGAGAGAAAGCGAATGGTTAAAGAAAACCTTGCCAGTCTTCCGCAGCGACTAACCGGCGCGCGCAAAAAGCCGATGCCGGAGTTTGTGGCGCCGCAGCTCGCGACTCTGGTGGATGAGCCACCGGATGGCGAAGAGTGGTTGCATGAATTGAAGTTTGACGGTTACCGAATGCTCTGCCACTTGAGCCGCGGCCGGGTTCGGTTTTGGAGCCGCAACCAGAAGGACTGGACGGAGAAGTTTCCTAACCTGGTGAAGGCTGTCGAGGCGTTTCCGGCCAGCAGCGTCATTCTCGATGGCGAAGTGGTGATTGTTGATAAAGCAGGACGCAGCAGTTTTCAGGATCTGCAGCAATCGATGCGCAAGAGCGGCACCGCGGCTTTCGTTTTTCAGATCTTCGATCTGATCTATTTCGATGGCTCCGATCTAACGGCCGCACCGCTGGTTCAACGCAAGCAGTTGCTCGAGGCTTTGTTGGCGTCGATCAAAGGGAAGACTCCGCTGCGTTATAGCGAGCACGTTGAAGGAAACGGGAACGAGTTTTTCCGGCAGGCGTGCGAATACAAGATCGAAGGAATCGTTTCCAAGCTCGCCGATTCGCCATATCAATCGACGCGCAATCGCAATTGGCTGAAATCGAAATGTATCAAGCGGCAGGAGTTTGTGATCGCCGGCTACACGCCATCGAAGAAAGACTTTCCCGGCTTTGGCTCATTGATTCTGGGAGTTCACGAAAAGGGAAAACTGATCTACGCGGGCCGCGTCGGAACCGGGTTTAGCATCAAGCAACGTCTTGAGCTGCAAAAGAAGTTGGACAAGATATCTCAAACAGCGATGCCCTTAAGCGTCAAGCCGAAGGATCCGGGGTTGCGCGATGCGCACTGGGCCAAGCCATTGCTCGTAGCGGAAGTGGCGTTTACAGAATGGACAGCGGATGGTTTGATTCGGCATCCATCATTTCAGGGATTGCGCGAGGATAAGAAGCCGGCGGACGTTATTCGCGAAGAGCCTGCATAGACATTCCAATCGGCAACACCCCCGTTGAAGCGAGGGAAAAGCAAAAGGCCGGCGTGAGTTGTTCACTCACGCCGGCCTTTTCTAAGTGGCACGGGCGTCTCGCCCGTGATTTCCCAGCGCCAGATGCGCTTGCCACGACTTACCTGGGAATCGCCGGCGGCTTCGCGCCTTGCGGGCAAGTCCATAGTTCAACCGTCAGTTCGGAACGAGCCGGACCGACGAGCGTCACGATGCGCTGGCTGCTGACTCCGCGCGAGTTGACGAGGTAATCCACCACCCGCGTGATGTGTCGCTGTACGTCGCCGGGGCGGCCACGTTGACCAGGATAAACAATCACATAGGCCTGCAGCGTCGGGTCGTTCAGCTCGATCGCAAAGTTGTCCAGCCGCGCCTTCTCGTCGTTGCGCGAGATGTCTGGAAATTCGTCGAACCGTTTACACTCGACCGGAACCGGGAACTGCACCGGGCAGGATGTCGAGCAGTCGAGGCCATAGCCATCCATCGAAAGGGAGGCAGTCAGAGTTTGACCAGCCAGTCCAGTTGTATCCACGCGAATCGAACTGGTGCCCTGGCCTTCAATGATAGTGCCGGCTGAGACTGTCCAGTTATAGGTTGGCGTGATATTCGATGAACCGCCAGTGATGTTTGAAGTAAAGGTCACGGGCTCGCCCAGCACTACGTTGTCCGGACAATTAACTACGACGTTCGGACAAACTGGCCTGGGCGGTGGGCAGTGTTTCACCAAGACGGTCGTGGACGAAAACGCCTGGCACAATTCATCGCCGCTGCCAGTGTCGATATCGACGTTAGCGCGGTAGTAACCCGGCCGTACGCCTGAAAGGTCCCAGGTCACGGTCGCGCCATCACCCGTCACGCGGCCGGCGTTAGCAGACCAGCGATAGCTGATGGGGTAACTCGATGTGGCCCGGGCATTCAGGTGGACCACCGCGGGGCCGGAGCCCTCGCACACGGTGATTACCTGGGTGTCGGCCACCAGACTCAGGTTTGGCGGCGTATAGGCCACAGCCTCGCGCCGGGCTCTTTGGGCGGTGGCCGTCGAGGCAAAAAGAAATAGTCCCACCAGGGCAATTGGCAGGAACAATCCAATAAGTCGGCGCTCGTTTCTCAACATTTCTACTCCTTTTGCGGGCGATACGCGTGTTTCGAGTCTGTGCCGAACCATTCTGACCGAAGGCCTCGGGTTCTCACAGAAGTTGCAGATGATAGGAAAAAAGGGGAATACCCATCTGTTTCCACAACTTGCCCTGCTACCCCACGGAAATCCGGTTTGACTCACCTTAGGAATTCGAGTAGATAGTTTGCGCTCGAGGAACTCCCCGCTGATTCAACCTGGACATCGCAATGAAACCGCCAGCCCTAATCGCCGCGATCGTGATCTCTGCGGCGCTGTTTAGTCAAGGTTCTTGCTCGAAGAAGAAGCCCGTGAACGGCGCTGACTCAACTGGCGGCACGGTCGCGGCCAGCGAGGGCGACCGATCGCGGGCCCAAACGCTGGTTGCCAAAGGCAAGGAACTTTATCGCACGGACCAGGATGAACAGGCTGTGGCGGCTTTTGAGGAGGCAACCCGTTTGGATCCGGAATTGGCCGAAGCGTTTTTCCGGCTGGGACTGGCCTACGATGCCGTCGGGAAAGAAACGGAAGCAGAAGAGGCTTACAAGAAGTCGATTGAGAAATATAAGAAGTCGTTTCAAACAAACGATAAAGACGCTGATGGACACTACAACGCCGGTCAGGCTTACGCGGGATTGCATCAGTACAGCGATGCGATTCGGGAATATCGACAGGCGACCCGACTGAAGTCTGACGATTCCGACATTTATTATGACCTGGGCGTGGCGCTGTCGAAGTTGGCGAACTACGACGAGGCGGTGAGTGCCTTTTCGAAATCGCTTGAGATCGACCCGGAAAACTATCGCGCGGAAGATGCGTTGGAAGAAGCTCGGGAAGGTGCTAAACGAATTCGCACCGGCAGGAAGCACCAGGAAGATTTGCTGAAGAAGCAACAAAAAGCGGACGGAAACGAGAACGCAGAGGGCAACGCCACGAATTCAAATACCACGCGAGCTTCGAAAGAGAGCTCAAATTCCAAATCGAATTCAAACTCAAAGCCTAAACCCAAACCGACGCGAAAGCCTGGAACCACGGGGCAGTAGCCCGACCGTCAGTAAGGGCGTAGACTCCAGCATGCTATGTTTTGTAAGTAGTTAAGGAGAGTTAATGGCAACATACACGCCACCACCATATTTCCCCCAGAGTTCGCTCGCTCCGCCGGACAAGAATCGCTATACGAAATTCAAGCTGATTGTTTTCGCGGTAGTAATAATAGTTCTCCTATTACTTGGCGGGATTGGTTGGGGAGTTTGGCAGGTTCTAAAGTCTGTTTTCTAAGCGTCGCGCGTTCCGGCCAAGCGAAGCCGTGACGCGGGCGCACACGAAAGACGGTAAGCCGATTAGCTTGCCGTCAGTGGTAGGCGTGCAGCCCGCAGTCAGACAGCCTTGCGAGTTGTTCCCCACGAGCCTCTAGCGAAGCCCAAAGTTGTCACAGTACCATTTGCGCACGCTCGGAGTCCTAAGATACGCCAAGAGCTTTTGCGGCGTACCGCCACGGGCTGGCATGTCCACATCGGCCGCGTGTCTCACCGCTGGGGAATTCGCGTCGAGTGGTCCCGCTGTAAACACCTGTCGCATAACTTGAGAGACCTCGTCGTACTTGCCCACGGTTGCTCGAACACTGGCTCCAGACGTTAATGCCGTCATTTCCAATCCGACCCTTGTGGCTTGGCTGGCTGGAGCAAAGGCTGCGATACCCAAAACCAAAAGACCGGATGCGCACACTGCTAGCATCTGGATGCGAAACATCGTCATTAATGAATCTCCTTTAATTTATCTATTGTGCTGCCAGTGGAAGGCAGAGCGATTGAAAACCCGGCGACGTTGGAGCGCTTGCTCAATTGGGTCGCATCACCAAACCGCGTGTGCGCCCGATTATCTGTCGGTCGTGAAAACTGCCGGGAGTATGTCGCTCAACCCATACGCTGTCAATTCGCGGATCCGGGCAGCTTCGACATCCAGCTCCTCCTAAGTATCTTCTGCCAGCGACCCGGTTTGCCGACGGCGGCGCTTGACAGGTAAATTCGAGACCATTATAGTTTCGGGTTTCGGACATACAGTCTGAAGTCAACAGTGCAACGCTTGGGTAGGTTCTGTCGGTGTGGAGGCGTTGCCCGGCTGCAGTTTTAGGCAGGCGGTTTGACAATTATTGTGGCGTAAGTTGTTTGCGAAGCTCCGGGGTTAAACCCGTCGTTCCAACGCAGACACGCGTGAAATTCCGATGAGTCGGGATTCTCGTCCCATTAAAATGCGACGCCACAGAAAAGTCGGCTCTAGGGAAGCCAGAATCCACGCCCGCCGCGCTTAACGACGGCGAATTAGAACGTCCCTAACTAGATAGAATCATTTTACCAGGGCAGCTCGCTTGCGCTGACTGCCGGACGAAGCGGATCCCCCCAAGGCACCGCGGTTCCGGAAAGAGGCAGGCAACGGCCTTTTGCGCTTTGCGCCAGCCGCAAAGTCGGAACCGGAAGCGATAGCGGCCGGGCGAATCGAAGGAAATAAAACGTGCCGACGATTAATCAATTAGTTCGCAAAGGTCGCCAGGCGGTCAAGTACAAGACGGCCAGCCCAGCGTTGCAGAGTTCGCCGCAGAAGCGCGGCGTTTGCACGCGCGTTTACACGCAAACTCCCAAAAAACCGAATTCGGCTTTGCGCAAGGTTGCGCGTGTGCGTTTGACCAACGGAATTGAAGTCACAACCTACATCCCCGGCGTGGGACACAACCTTCAGGAGCACTCGATCGTCTTGATTCGCGGCGGTCGCGTTAAAGATTTGCCAGGCGTGCGGTATCACGTTATTCGCGGCACCCTGGACTCGGTCGGCGTCGCCGATCGTAAACAGGGTCGTTCCAAGTATGGCGCCAAGCGACCGAAGGCGGGCGCAGGAAAATAAAGTATGCCAAGACGAAGAGTTGCAGAGAGACGCGAAGTACTTCCGGATCCGATTTACAACAGTCCGCTGGTGACGAAGTTTATTAACGGCGTCATGTGGGGCGGCAAGAAATCGTCCGCGGAAACCATCTTCTATAGCGCCATGAAGCAGATTGGCGAGAAGACGAGTGACGAGCCGCTCAAAGTTTTTAAGCGGGCCATCGACAACGTGAAGCCCACGGTCGAGGTTAAGTCACGTCGCGTCGGTGGTTCGACTTACCAGGTGCCGATCGAGGTTCACCAGGAAAGACGTGGCGCGCTGGCGATTCGCTGGATTGTTTCGTATGCACGTGGTCGCGGTGAAAAGACCATGATCGACAGGTTGGCCGGCGAGATTCTCGACGCTGCCAACAATCGCGGCAACTCAGTCAAGAAAAAGGAAGACACGCATCGCATGGCCGATGCAAACAAGGCGTTTGCGCATTACAAGTTTTAAGTAGAGATGGCGAAGCAAGATCTAAATCTGACGCGGAATATCGGCATCATGGCCCACATTGATGCCTGTATTTCGACCACCTCGGAACGTGTTCTCTATTTCTCGGGCATTACGAACAAGATCGGCGATGTGCACGAGTGAACCTCGACTATGGACTGGATGGAGCAGGAGCAGGAGCGCGGCATCAGGATTTCCTGCGCTGCGAC
>JANMVC010000220.1:0-4129 GCA_031392315.1 Pyrinomonadaceae bacterium
CAACAGCGCCGAGCCCGACGCGGTGATCGAGGCGCTCGCGAAGGGCGGCGTCAAGGTCAGTGGCGCGGGCGGGCTCTACTCGGTCGACGGCCAAACCAACCATACGACGATGCCCAGGCTTTATGCGGTCGTGCGCTCCGCACAGTCTCAGCGGCAAACAATGTTCTGCTCCTTGATGGAATGCACGCGGGCTATCATTTCAATTTCAATTGCCGCATCCAATCGTGAATCTGGGTCATACCTGCGATTCTGCGATTCCTAGATGTATCGTTCGTCGTATTCAATTCCATTCGCTTTCAGGAATTCAATAAATTCATCGCGGAAAGAAATCTTTCGGTGATGCTCCTTTTGTTTCGCAATGTATCGACGTACCTCGTCGACGTTTGATTGACTCACCGTGAATGCACCGTAGCCACGTTGCCATGAGAAAGGTTCGAGCGTCGGAAACACATCATGCATCCAACCGCTCGCGTTTGCTTTCAGATCGCGCAAAACGTCAGACACTGCGCGATCCGGTCGCAACTTGGCGAGCAAGTGGACATGGTCTTCAGTGCCGTTCAGTTCCAAACAAATTCCACCGAGTGAGCGAGCCGTTCCGCCGATGTAGTCATAAAGTCGCAGCTCGTACTCAGGCGTAATTATCGGACGGCGATCTTTAGTTGAGAACACGATGTGATAGAGGAGGTTTGTGTAAAGAGTCGGGCATGGAAGTTTCCTTTAAGGCTGCCGCCCGCTCCGCGGGCTAAACGGGCTTTTGGGATCGCGATCCTGGGGTTTGCTCGCTTCGCTCGCTGCACCCCAGGCTTTATGCCGTCGTGCGCTACGCGCACTCGCCTGCGATCTCGCAGCAAAAGCGCTTTTGTGCGCGCTCACTATTTTTTCCGATGCGGCTAATTCTCAAGGTCCAATCCTCGGTCGGTTCCGAAGTATGTCTCAAACTTCGTCAGAAACCTGTCGAGGCGTTCGGTGTTTTCGTTTAGCGCGACCGTGTTCTCCTTCAGCACATCCACCAGGCTCGCGAGTGATTCGTGAACATTGGCATTGATTTCAAGAGCGGCATTGATTTTGGCATCGCGCGCGTCGAGGTACTCACTAAAGGTGCGGAGGCGCTCACTGAACGACATGAATCCCTCCATCGCGAGGTGCACTTCCTTAACGAACCGCTCTCTGCTTTCAGCGAGATGATGGGCCGCCTCGATCAGTTTTTCTTCGGTCATGATGTTTTCAGTCCGCGGAGCGGACGAATGATAATCCCAGTGCTGAAAGCGTTCGAAAACTTCACCCCTAACGCTGAAAGCGTTCGCTAGTTCCAGCCTGGGGTTGCTGCAACCCCAGGTTCATGGAACATTCAAAGATTCTTCGTAACTCTGAAGGAGTTGCGACTGCCTTGCGAGCGGCGAACCGCGTCGCAACCCCTTCAGGGTTGCGAAAACTCTTTTGCGTGCGTCCCTGACCCAGGGTTGTCAAAGCCCAACGCTACCACCCCGTGCGGGCTGCCCGCCCGGGGACCCCGGCCCTGGGCTGACATTAGCCAACGCTTTCAGAAGCGACCCAAAGGATACAAGGGAACTTGGCGGCATGGATAGCCCCTACGCCACTTGAAGGGCAGGCTTACAGTACTCACGGACCAAGGCGCTGGCGATATTCGGTCGAGAGTAGAAACGCCTTGACCATCTCCGCATTGACGAAGTTGCCATTGAACTGATTCAACTTATTCAGCCAGAAGTTGTAGCCCTGGAAGTCGAGCGTCGGTTCCGGCGCATCGTTTGGATTACGGCGCAGGTAGCCGAAGTATTGCATCAGCACAAAGGCGCGATTGAGTTCGCGTTGCGCCAGGGTCGAATGTTCTGCTACTCGTCGTAGCGTCCGAGCCCGGGCGCTTAAGTTGTGGGCCGTTGGTTCCGAACCAAACTCGGCGATGGCGGCAGCACGCTCCCCGATAGTTGGTTTTACGCCGGCGTGAGCGAACAATTGGTCGACAAACTCCGCCGGAGTCAACGCTGTTGGATAAGCCGAGCGAAACCGCGCGCTCTGCGCAAACTCCATCATGAACGCCGCGGTGCGGTTCTCCAGCACTTGTTCCCACCCATTCTGATTGACCACCACGTCCTGGCGAATAATCCCTGTGTCAGACAGAAACTCAGCCAACTTAACCGGCATAGGATCATCTGGCATATCGCCGTAGGCAGACTTGTAGGTACGGTAGACCAGGTAACCGGTCTGCTGGAATTCTATCGAGAGGAAAAACGCAGCGCTCGTGTTTACTCTCCGAGCTTCGAGGCACGTCGCATCATCTCCGCAGGCGCGGATTTGGTTAGTCCAAAATGTCAGACCGCTCTCGTCGGGTTCGCGTCCGAGAAAGTCGAGATATTGCTGCCGCACGAAGTACTCGGCAGTGTCCAGCGGATTGATGGCGGCGCCCACCGACGTTGCCGTGAAAGCTACTTCCGTGTGGCTGCCGAGTGGAGTAAACGACTTTTGCTCGGGGCTGAAGGAATAGTTTGCGCGTGAAGGCACTGCGGTATAGAAACCGTTCGTCTCAACATTTTCAAAATCATAGTTGCCCTTCGCGTCAGTTATCGTTAGACGATTCTGAGTCCCGGTTAAAGAGACAGCTACGCCTGCGACTGGATTGCCGCCAGTATCTATGATCTGACCACTGACCGTACCGTTGGCGGCTGTGGGAGAAGCGGCAGTCACTTGCACGCACGGCCCGAATTCCGACGTGTTGCCATCGGAGTCTGTCGCCGTGGCGCTGATGAACTGACCAACCGGCACTGCGGACGGCAAGGTTACGTTAATGCCGGCGCTGCAGTTCCCACCGGTAGTGACGGTAGTTGAGCCTACATAGGTTTGGCCCTCGCCATGCCCCGAGGCTTCGCAGGAGGGATTAGCAAGGAACTCGATTCTGAATGATGTGTGAGGTTTACTATTGAGCGAACCGATGAATTTGATTGAGCCGGCAGCGGTTACCGCGGAAGTTAATGCCGGGAAGTTTTGCAAACTGTTAGGGCCGTTATCCGTGTCACAGCTGTCATTGGGGGTCACTCCGTTGTCGTTGAGATCAATACCGGGATGTCCCTGGAATGTACTCAGGTCCTGGGTGCCGTTATCAAAAATTGAGTTACCCAGAATTGTGGCCCGCGCAGTATTCCTGACCTCGATGCCGCCGGTGAAGCTGTGCGCGATCACATTCCCCTGGCCCGGCGCAGTGCCACCAATGATTGCAACCGCATCATTTTCCACCCGCACGCCGGCGGGCTGATTACCCAGGGGAGTGCTACCGTCCACGGCAGTGCCAATGTAGTTACCCTGGAGCGTCGTCACTCCACTGGCAAGACGCAACCCGCGTCCGATGCACGAAATCACATTGCGCGCTGCTGCGGAATCGCCGCCAATCAGCACCGAACCCCCGCTGACTGTGATGCCATCACCGCGGTTTGCAGAGCCCGGCGCGAGCGGTGGCCTAACTGTGCCGGTGATGTCGGTGCCAATGAAATTTCCCTGCACTATCAATCCGATTGCGTTGCTGAAGAGGCCGGTGATCCGGTTGTTGAAAATTACATTGCGGGAGCCAGGCTCGGTGCCGCCAACCATCAGCAGACTGGCTCCGGGGACAGCGTCCTCAAAATGAATGCCGCTTACGCCATTGGAAATCGCAGTCGTACCGGTAGCATTAAGACCAATGAGATTCCCCTGAATCCTGAGATCACCCGGCCGGTTGCCGATATAGATGCCGTAGCTGTTGATGCCTCCGTTGCTGCTATTGCCCGAGATGACGTTACCCGCGCCGGTCCCTGGCGTATTCGTCAGACCGCCGATAGTGATATCAGCAGAGGGCGAGCCCACTAGATCGATTCCTCGGCCATTACCGAGTGCCGCGTTCCCGGCAGCATCGGTACCGATGTAGTTGCCTTGAATCCGAGTGCCTGGTTGGGTGGTCAGAATTTGCACGCCTGCTCCGGCCGCGGGTTGGTTCTGCGTGTTAGAGCCACCGAGAATATTTCTATCCGCCGGGTTTGGACCACCAATCAAATTGTTGGCGCCCGAGGCGATCTTGACGCTGATCAGATTTCGCGCGCCAACGGTACCGGCCGCATTAGTCCCAATGAAATTTCCTGCTACCACG
>JANMVC010000223.1:0-8948 GCA_031392315.1 Pyrinomonadaceae bacterium
TTCTTCTTCGAGGCCGACATGACCATCGATTTCCACGAAGCGGCGCAGCTCGTCCGGCGTCATCTCGTCATAAGTTTTCCGCGCGCTATGGTCCGTGCATTCAATCCCATGCATGGTTACGCCGCCGGGGCGCAACACCCGTTTGACTTCGGCGAGCACCGCATCTTTTTCTTCAAACCCGATGTGGCCTATTACATCGAGACTGACCACGTAGTCAAAGCTGTCATTGGGAAAAGGCAGTTGCGAAAGTTCTGCGCGGTAAGTTGCGTCATAGCCATTGCGGCGGGCAGCCAAGGCGCATTCATCGGAGATATCAACGCCGGTGAGCGTCACACCTTTGCGTTTCAGCAACGCCAGCATGCCCGCGCCGCAGCCGAGATCAAGCACTGACGCTCCGGCCCGCACGTTGTCGTAGGCCCACATGGAGCGCGCGAAGCGAATGTCGAACCGATCGAGCGCACGGAAGTAACGTTCGTCAAGCACCTCATCCGAGACAAACTTCGTGCGGTAAAACTCTGCGGAGTCGTTGATGCCCGCGCGTTGATACAAATTGTCTTTAGGTTGAGACATAAAGAAGGTGAAGCGTCAAAAACAAGCCATCGGGGCATTGCCCGTCACTTTCAACCATCAGCGCTTTTCAAGTTGATCGAGTCGGATCCTAAGGTCTTGGAGCAATTGTTCTGTCTTGCGCCGAGCGCGATCTTCGAGCACCGCAGTCTCGGTCGCTTCCAATGAAAGCTGTTTGAAGCAGACGCGTTGTTCTTCCTGTTGGTGTGCGAAGCGTTCCTGCAGTTCCTGGGCAAACGCCGCCAGGCGCGCATCCATTTCTTTTCTCTGCGTCACGATCTGCGCAGAGCGTTGCGCCTGGAGCTCAGCCCTTTCGGTCTCAAACTTCTCACGCTGCAGATTGAATGCTGCCTGGCTCTCGGCCAGCATCGTGCGGTGGCTTTCAGTCTTAGCGTGCCACTCTTCCCACGCGCGCTCATAAGCTGACAGCGCTTGCAGTGCATCGCGCAGAGCATGATGCACCGCTGCGTTGAAGTTGACTTGTTCCCAGGTAAACCAGTGGGTAGCGCGTTTGATTTGCCGCTTAACCCAAAGCTCAATTCGCGCCATGCTGCCGTTGCGATTGCTTATCAGTGGCGGCAGACGATCCCATGCGCGCGAAGTCACGGTCAGATAGGAATCGATCCGCGCCAGCGCTTCGGCTTCGGACGCTGCCAGATTTCCGGGCACCGCAAACGAAGATTCGCCGGTACCGAGATCGGGCGTGGAGTTGGCCGTTGTTGCCGACGGTAACTCGCGGGCACGTACGCGCTCGCGTATCTCAGCCAGAATATTTTCTACTTCCTCATCAACCATAACTTACGCTCGAGATGCAGGCTCCAAACGTGCGCGAGCGGCGCGCCGGGGCATTTCGGCATTGGCCTCGCTGGCCTGATCAATGACTTCAGTCGTCGTCAAATCCGCATCAGTGGAGGCCGGCGTATTCACTGGATGCCGCCGCACGGTCGCGCTGGCGTTTAAATTGGCGACTCCCTCAACCAGCGTCGTGCTGGTGACCCGGAAGAACAACGCCGCATCGAGCCAATCATACGCCAGGCCATCGCGGCTGTGGGCCGCCAGCGAAATTGAATATTGATCGATGCCCAGCCAACAGTCGAAGGCGAAGGCAACTTCGATCGTTTCCCCCTGACGGACCGCGCCAAATTCGATTGACTGCTCTTTGGAGTTTGTCCCATAGACATGGATTCCGTGACGGTTCTTAATTAGAAAACCGATGACCGGCTCATCAACGTCCTGGTGAAAACGCACAGCCAGCCTTAGCGTCAGCAGCTCGCCGCTTTCGACGATCTCAACCGCTCGCTGCGCTGTGTCGGTAAGCTCGCCGGAGATTATTTCGGCGCTGCCGTCACCATGGCGATAGGTGTAGTTCAATGGTTTCGCATTCTGAGACGCAGATGATCGCGATGAGTGTGACGAATGGCCCGGCCCGGGAGATTCAGCCTCGTAAGCTTCCTCGCGTTCCATGATAAGTTTCTGGTAGCGGTTCAGCACGTCGGCGGGCTTACCGTCGGCGACTACGCGTCCGGCTTTTAGCAGCAGGGCGCGGGAACATAGCGCGCGCACCGCGGCAGCGTCATGCGAAACGAAGAGCACGGTGGTGCCACGCTCGTGTAGTTCCTTCAACCGGCGCAGGCAGCGGTGCTGGAAAACAGCATCGCCGACCGCGAGCGCTTCGTCGATAATCAGAATGTCGGGCTCGACACTCGCCGCGATGGCGAAGGCGAGGCGGACAAACATTCCGCTCGAGTACGTTTTCACCGGCTGATGCAGGAACGGCCCGATTTCCGCGAAGCGCTCGATGGCCGGGAAGACTGCTTCCGTTTCGCGCCGCGTGAGGCCCAGCAACGAAGCATTCATGAAAACGTTTTCGACGCCGGTAAACTCCGGATCGAATCCCGCGCCCAGTTCCAGCAGGGCCGCAATTCGTCCTTCATGGAAGACGTCGCCATGGGTCGGCGTGAGCGTGCCGGCGATGATCTGAAGCAGAGTTGATTTTCCGCAGCCGTTGGGACCGACGATCCCGAAGGTGGTGCCCGCTTCGACTTCGAAGTCAACGTCGCGTAGCGCCCAAAATTCCTTATGCCGGCGCAGGAAGCCGCGCGTGAGCGACTCTTTGAGGCGATCGCCGGGTCGTTCGTAGATGCGATATTGCTTTGAGACTCTTTCGACGCGCAGAGCGACTGTCATGCGCTGCAATGTAGCAGAATTAAGGAAAACTAAGCCACCTGAGATGGGAGTAGGGGCAGTAAGCAGAAGGCAGTAGGCAGGAGCAGGAAGCAGGAGCCTACGGATCCCGATGAAGGTTCCGCAGCTTGGTCGTGCCGTCTGCTCCTGCCTCGTTCCTTAATCAGGGTCCGAAGCGCTGGATGTACTCGCCTGAAACGATAAAGGCCTTCACCATCTCGGCGTCCACGAAATTGCCATTAAACTGATTGAGCTTGCCCAACCAGAAGTTGTAGCCGCCGAAGTCAGCGTCTGGTGCATCGTTTGGATTACGCCGCAGGTAACCAAAGTATTGCATCAGCACAAACGCTTTATTGAACTGCCGCTGGGTGAAGACACCGTTCTCGGATACTGAGCGCAACACCTGCGCCCGGAGCGTCGCCGAAGCGGGATTCGGAGTTAACTGTGCCACCAGCGCATCGCGTTCGACCTGCGTTAACGATCCCGCCCCGGGGTTGAGCGGGTTGTAGGTGTTGCCATTTAACTTATCGACAAACTGCGCCGCCGTCATCGTGGTCGGATAGGCGGCGGGCGCCATGAAGGCCGCGCGCTGGACGAACTCGAGAAAGAAAGCCTGCTTGTTTGCCTCCAACTGTGCGTCGGCACCGGGCTGACCGATGGTAACGCCGCGCCCGATCTGTTGCGTGTCTGGCAGGAAGTCTTTCAGTTTTAGTTGCTCGCCCGAATTAAACGCGGCCTGGTTGGCCTTGTAAACCAGATAGCCGGTTTGCTGAAACTCAATCGAGAGAAAGAAGGCGGCCGAGACGTTGATGCGGCGGATCTCTCGACACGCTTGCGTCGTGCACTCGTCAATTTGATTTTTCCAGAAGGCGAGCCCTGGCGCATCGGCCTCACGATTGAAGAAGTCGAGGTAGTGCTGCCGCACAAAGAAATCAGAACTGAAGCTTGCGTCCCGAACAGGGTTGGCACCGTTCGCGGCCTCATTGCTGGTGATGGTGACGGTGATTGTGGGCGTTGCGCCAAGTGTGCAACCGACGGGGTTGCTCAAGGTGACGGTGAAGGTTTCCGGGGCTTCACCATAGGCGTCGTCGACGATGAAGACGGATACAGTTTTCGACGTTTCGCCTGCCAGAAAACGAATCGTGCCGAGCGCCGTCAAATAGTCGGAACGCTCGTTGGCGGTACCGTCCGCGCTGGCGTAGTTGACCGAAGCGGCGTCGGTGTTAGTCCCCGTGCGGGTGACGGTGAGATCAAGCTTCGTAGTTGTCTCATTGGCAGGAGTGGCGCTCGCGCTAAACTGAACAGTCGGCCCGGTGGGAGCGCCCTGCACGATCGTAAAGTTGACGTTAGAAATATCAAAAAAGATGTTGCCTACTGCTTCGACCTTGATTCGAGCAGTCGTCGTTAGATTGTTTGGAACCGTGATCGACTCTGAACCGTCATTCGGAGTGCTGGCTAAAAGCGTAATCGAAAATGACTGTCCGCCATCGGTTGAAAGCGAAACCTTTACGTTCGCCGCATTGATTCCATTGGCGGTGGTCCCGGCCACGTCCCAGGTTACGGTCTGCGCCGAACCAGTTTGCCATTGCACCGGCGCTGCATCCTGAGTGGTCACGCGAAACGGTCCTGCCGCAGCGGCGACTGCGACTGTGGTGCCGGCGTCTCTCGTTCCGCCACGCTGATCGCGAACCGAGACACGGAAGTTCATTGTGCGCGACACCGACGGCAGATTCTCGCCGACCACGCAGGTCACATTTGTTTCGCACACAGCGCCCGGTAAACCCGAAGGGTGCGTGCCGGTGTAAGTCAGAGCCGGATTATTGCCTCCCGCGGGGGCGTTGTTCGCAGGGTTCAAGATGAAGGGTAAACTGGGAAAGGTGCGAGACGCGCTGGCCACTGGCGAATAGGCGCGAAACAGCGGACGCAGAACGCTGTCCGTGTCCACATCGTAAGATCCCGCCGGAGTTCCCAAAACGCCGGTTGCTGACGGCGCCAGGTCGTATTGTTCCCATGAGTAAAGCAAATTCGCCACATCGCCCGCATCGGCGTCGCTGCCAGTTGCCGTCAACGTAAAAGGCGTCAGACGCGGAATCGTGAAACTCGCGCCCGCATTCACTGTCGGAATATTGTTCGCACCCGAAGGAGTGCCGCAGGCTCCGCCGCCCGTGGCGTTTTGAATGTTTTCGACGATCTCGGTCAGGCTGCGAATGTGAAACGACGGTGTGCCGGTGTCCACAAACTGTTGTAGATTGCGCTCGTTGCAAATGCCGACGTAGGACATGATGGTTGAGCCGCTCGCAACTTCAAAAGCGTTGGCGGTCGAACGCGTCGTGCAGGCACCGCCGTTGTCGGCGTTGTTGTAGGTGTGGTTCCCGCCAAACTGGTGGCCAATCTCATGGGCCACATAGTCAACCGTAAACGGGTCACCGAGAAATCCGCTGCGCGCCGAATAGCCCTGAGCTTTCTCCGCTTCGCAAACTGAAGGAGTGGATGCCACGCCGCCCCCTCCCGTGCCGTAAAGATGTCCGATATCGTAATTGGCGGCGCCGACGCGGGTGTCGATCGTGGTTTGATTGATCGTCAATTGCGGGATCGCGTCGGTGTTGTTGTAAGGATCGGTGGCCGGGTCGTCAAAAATGATATTCGTAGCGTTGTTGGTGATGGCCGGATTGACGAGCTGAAAACTGACTGCTACTTCGCGGCGATAAATGCCGTCCAGACGATTAATAGTTGTCGTGATGGCGGCGAGCGCGGCGGCGCGCACAGTTTGTGGATCGGCTGAACCCGTAGTCGAACGCGCCCACTCGCCCGTGGTGGCGATGGCGATGCGATAGGTGCGGATGTTCGCGCCGTGTGCAAAAGCTACGGCCTGGCTAGCAGATGGAAGATTCCGGATCTTAAGATCGGCGTTAAGCTCATCGACCTTGCAGCTAAAACTGCCCGATGCCTCTCCGTATTCGTGTTTGTAATAAACCAAATAATTTTCGCGGTCGTTTGCGAGGTAAGGGTCGATGTAAACGGTTCCGCTTTTGGTGAAGACGTAGCCGTGAAAGCCCGCGTCGGTCCAATCCAGACGCGCCGTCGCGGTCGGGTCGTCGATCCCGTGGGCGTGCAAAGTTTTCCATGAAGGAAACGCGGACGCCAGATGTTTGGCGAGAATTGGCGAATCCTCGATCCGAAAGCGCGAGAGTTTTCCGTCCGGCATCGGCAGGGTCATAACCACCGACGCTGTTTTGGCTGCGTCCGAAAACTCGAGCGGCGCCTGGGCGGCCAGCTTCGAGAATGCCTCTGCGTTAAGTCTAAAGATCCGGTATTTATTTGCTACCACCAGTCTCTTCTGGGCCGCAGGAACAAGGTCCTCTGAAATTTCCTGCCAGATCGCATCTGAAGATGGACTACCGACTGGCTGTGTTGCTGAACGCGAACTACTGAAGCGCTGAACAGCGTCGGCACTTGAATCGCGCTGTCCAGACGCACGGGCTTCGCCCGCAGATTCTTGACGCGCTGCTGGATTGGAATCGCTCTCAGCCCCTGCGGCCGAAACGTTCCGCAGCAGAGCACGCGCAGGGATCACAATTGCGGCGACCGCAATCGCCAAAATGACTATGGACAGAGTTCTTAAACGTGACTGGGGGATTGCCATTTTTTCTCCATTATCGGTCTGGTTGGTTCAGCCTGTAGCAACAGGACGAATGCGAATTAAAGTATTTTGGACTTTGCCGGGGGCGGCTCAAAGCAATCAAATGATCACTGAAACAGGGTGCTGACAAACATTGTGGTAAGCGGCAGGACAATATCGGAGCGAGCGCGGGTCAGTCAAGCATTATTTGATTTACGGCCGAGGCGGCATGTGGGGCCAAGGCACGGGCAGAGAAAAAGGGAGCGCCGTCGCTCCCTTTTCCTGTGTTGCCGATCAGCGTGAGCTGCTCGGGTCTGTTAGATACCGAAGCGTTGACGATACTCGCTCGACGAGATGAAGGCCTTCACCATTTCTGCCTGAATAAAGTTTCCGTTGAAGGCGTTAAGTTTATTGAGCCAGAAGTTGTAGCCCGCAGTGTCCGGGTCACGCCGCAGGTAGCCGAAGTACTGCATCGCCACGAAGGCCGCATTGAACTCGCGCGTCTGCAACTCCTCCGCCTCGGCGATCTTCCGCAGCACGGTTGCCCGCGTCTCCGTTGCTCCATTCAATCCCGCTATGAGCGAGTTGCGGAACACATCGGCTGCTGGGAAGTTGCCGCGAATTTCGCCGCCGGCAAACTGACGCGTGTGGAAGTTGAGATAGGCGCGTCCTTCGCGCAGGTTCGCGAGCTGCGCGGCGAGCGTGGTGCCGTTGCCCTCAGGCGCGTCCCACTTGCTAGTGAACGTGCCGCCAACGCCTGCGTTCGGGAAGAAGACTTGATCGTTTGGGTTGTTGTCGTTAAAGGGCGCACCGAAGAAGCCCCAAACGACCGGCCCGTTGACACCCGGCGCTACGGCCGCGCCGGCGTGGATGTGTGCTGCGGCCAGGTTGTCGTTAGTGTCGGCAGTTTGCGCGGTGGTCACGTCGATGTTGGTGATCGTCGCCGTCATCGTCATGGCAGTTTGCGCTGAGTTGAACTGAATGCGCGCCGTGCCGAAGGAGGCGGGTCGCGCCGCGCCGGCGGTGGTCGTCGGCACTGCCGCCGGCACCTCCTGTCCGTTGGTCAGGCTGATGACGAACAGCCTCACCTGGCTGGGAGTTAGACCGGCAGTGGTAAGCAAAGCGTCGACATACTGCTCGTTAGTCAGTGTCGA
Organism: Pyrinomonadaceae bacterium; assembly: GCA_031392315.1. Lineage (GTDB taxonomy): Bacteria > Acidobacteriota > Blastocatellia > Pyrinomonadales > Pyrinomonadaceae > PSRF01. The sequence goes on from JANMVC010000223.1 coordinate 7,525, forward strand.
GGGATACTTCGCAGCGAATTCTGGGCGGGTGACGAACTCGTTAAAGTAGGCCACCTTGTTTGCTTCGAGCACCGCGTCAGCTCCGGCCGCTCCGAAGACGAAGCCCTTTTGCAGCGCCTGCACGTCACGCATGAAGTTGCCGTATAGCACAGGCACTGGGCTGCCGCCGGTTGCGGTAGCGCCAAAGGCCGCGCGGTGCGTGGTGTAGGCGAGATAGCCGGTGCGCTGAAACTCGATCGACAGGAAGAAGGCCGCCGAAACGTTGATTCGTTTGTTCTCAATGCACGCGGCGTTGCCGCCGCACGTGGCGATCTCACTCTGCCAGAAAGCGAGTCCGGCAGCGTCTGGCGCGCGGTTAAGAAAGTCGAGATAGTGTTGGCGGACGAAGAAAGACGCATCGTCAATGGGGTTGGTGGTAGGGGCGACTGCGTCGTTGTCGGTGATCCTCAGTTCGGCCGAAGCTGGGCTTCCCAACCCGACACCCGCGCCGGTTGGGTTTGAGAGCTTCAGGTCGACGGTCTCATCTCCTTCGACGAACACATCGTTGACCAGCAGGATGCGAAACGTCTTCGAAGTTTCGCCGGCCGCGAAACTGACCTGGCCGAGCGAGATTTCGTAATCACTCTTCTGCGAGGCATGACCAGGCTGCGACTGGTCGAAGGTGTTGAAGTTGACGGTGGCCGTGCTGGAGGCATCGCCTGCGCGTGTCACTGTGATGTCGATGTGTCCGCCGCCCTCGCTGATGACGGGCGCGTCGTCGGCGAACTGGATCAGCGAAGTGGCCGAGGCGGTCGTTGGGTTTAGTTTGCCGAAGAGTCCGTGCTCCTCACGGCCGGGGCCGGCCGCGAAGTAGAGCGTGTTCACGTCGCCGCCACTGCCGCCGTTGCCAAACTTGAGATCCCAAAGTTCATCAATCACGATGCCGTTGCCGCTTTCGTCCTGGAGCGTTCCCAGAAATGCGCCGGTTGTCGAGTTATATGAGTGAATACTCGGGTTGCCCCTGCCGAAGTTACCGACGAGGAGTGAGCCTCCGAAGATGCCGAATGACGCGGGAGCAGTTGTCACCGCCCAGGGTGAATTAAGTGCGCCGTTGTTAATGCCAAACGTAAGGTCACGCACGCCGTTAGCATTAAATCGGCGCACGAAGCCATTGCCGACGCCCTCCTCGGAACGGCCCGTCATCGGATCAACCTTTGCGTAGGCCACGTACAGCAAGCCGCCGATGGCTTGAATGTTGTAGGGGTGGTAGGTGTTCCCCATGGTCGTCGGAATGGTGGGGTCTACAAAGGAAAAGCTGGCGGCCGGTTGTAAGGCGAAGGCAGTATTGAAGACATCGATCGTGCCGTTGGCGAAGTCGGCCGCGTAGATAAAGTTTCCCACGCCGTTGTTGGCGTAAGCGAGTCCGGTGTAAACGTGGCCGGGGT
>JANMVC010000278.1:0-18912 GCA_031392315.1 Pyrinomonadaceae bacterium
ACGCGTCTCACTTTTCTTTCCTGGAGCGCGCGCAACAGTTTCGCCTGCATCGCTACATCAAGCTCGGCGATTTCGTCGAGAAAGAGCGTGCCGCGATCAGCGATTTCGAAGAGCCCTTTCTTGTCGGCATGGGCGCCGGTAAACGAACCCTTCTCGTGACCGAACAGTTCTGATTCGAGCAGGTTTTCGTTAATTGCAGCGCAGTTGACGGCCTGAAACATGTCCTGGGCGCGCGGCGACTGATTATGGGTGGCGCGGGCAATCAGTTCTTTGCCGGTGCCAGACTCCCCGCGAATCAGCACCGTGGAATTCGAACGAGCGACTTTCAATATCATTCGCTTGACGGCCTCCATCTTGGGCGAGGCCGACACAATTTCAGTATCCAAAGCATCGAGCCGCTGCAAGGCGCGGTTGATTGTCGCCAGCAGTGCGGTCTTGTCGTAGGGTTTCTCAAGATACTCGAAGGCGCCGCGGCGCAAAGCCTCCTTAGCCGATTCGATGGAACCGTGGGCCGTCAGCAGAATGACGATGATTGAAGAATCAAGACCGAGAAGATGTTGCAGCAATTCGATGCCGTCCATGCCGGTCATCTTCAAATCCGTCAGCGCCAGATCGAATCGCCGGTCTTTGGCAAACTTGATGGCGGCTTCGCCTGACGACGCAGTGGTCACGTCATAGCCTTCGCCGGAAAGAATCATTTCCAGGATCTCACGTTGCGACTTTTCGTCGTCTACTACCAATATGCTTTTTCGCGCCATAGTGTTTTTAAGTTTGAAGCAGCGAAGCTGAACGTCGTCGTTCGCGCCGGCTTCGTCTACTCGCCTGCCCTTTCTTTTCCTTCTGGTTCAACCGGCAGCAGAATCGTAAAAGTGGTGCCCTCGCCCTCTTTGGAACTCACGCTGATTGAACCGCCATGATCATCGATGGCTTTCTTGACAATGGCAAGTCCAAGGCCTGTGCCGGTCTCTTTTGTCGAATAGTAGGGTTCAAAAACTTTCGCGATGTCTTCCAGAGCAATTCCTCTGCCGGTGTCTGAAACTTCGATGCGAACCCGATCAGCAGGCTCAGTGGCTAACCTAACTGAGATGCCGTTGCCTTCGCCGTTCCCGCTATTCTCCATAGCCTCCAGGCTATTTAGCAGCAGATTTGTAAAAGCAGAACGCAGCGAATCCTTGTCAGCAAAAACTCTTGGCACCCCAGCTTCCTCGTTCATGCTCGTACTGATTCCATTCTCGGCTGCCTGACCTTCAATCACCTGCATGGCGTCTTCCAGCTCGAGACGAAGATTCAGTGGGCGGAGTTCGAGCGAGGCGGGCCGCGAGTATTTCAAGAAGTCCGTAATGTGCCGATTGATTCTGCCGACCTCAGCCTTCAGTTGATCGGCCAGCCGCTCGAAAGTCTCGCGTTTCGCATCGTCTTCCGGGGCAAACGACGAACGCAAATGGTCCAAGGTGAGGTTGATGTAGTTGAGCGGGTTGCGAATCTCGTGGGCAATAGCGGCGGCCAGTCGGCCCACCACGGCTGCTTTCTCGACCTGATGAAGCTGTGACTCAAGCTCGCGAGCGCGTCCCAGGCGAGCGGTCATGTCGTTGAACGCCGCCGCCAGCGATCCTATTTCGTCATGTCGTTTGGCGGGAACTCTGACGTCGAAGTTGCCCGTGGCAACCTGGCGAGCTGCAACTGATAGATCCTTGATGGGCCGCGTAAACCGCCAAACGAAAACGCCGGTTACCAGGGTGGTGGCCATCAATAATAGGAGTGTGTACAAGGCTGAGCGTGACGCCTGCCGTTCGAGCAGGCTGGTTAGGGTGCTTGCGGAACTGAGAACTACGACTACGTACCATCTGCCGTTCGTAGTTTCCACCGGAAAATAGAATGCGCCGGGATCGCCAGCTCGCAACTGCGCAGCAATGGTCATCCCCTCGGGAAGGGAATGTTCTTCGTCGAGTTCCACTGCGCTTTTTAGCGGGGGCAATTGAACGTCTTTGATGAGGACATAGCGCTTTGACCCATCAGGATTCTTGGTCGGAGCAAATTCTCTGCGGAGGCTATCCTGAATGTTCCCGCCACCATCAACTACCAGGACATTCTGAACGCGCCCGGCCTGTTCATTCAGTAAAGGTTCCTTCGCCTCTTTGTCCATTTCATCAAGGTATTCGCCGCTGGAAATGCTGTTCACGCCGAGCGCCACGCCGGCCATGATTGCCTGCTCCTGCTCGACGATTAGATGAGCGTTACTTCTCACGGAGCCGAGGTTTAGGTAGTACTGGACAAACAAAGTCAGGCCCAGCAGGATTGCCAGCAGCGCCAAAAGGCGCACGCGAAAACTGTTCAAAAGTCTGGGCATTTGGAGTTTGACTGAATGATTGGCCAAAGTTGTCTCACGAAACTTCAGGCCAGGGGGCCAAGTCGATGTTACAAGTTATGTACAAAAGATTACTTTTGTGTTGCTGCGATTGCCCTCCGATGGTATATTCGGCCCGGTCTCAAATCAATGTCCCCTGGGGCCGTCAGATAAGTAGAACGCTCCCGTCTCATCATAACCGGGCCGAAGGTCCACACGACAAGCAGGAATCTGAGAGGATTTTGAACTCTCTCAAACGCTTGGAAGGTTAGCTTTTGACTTCGAAGAGATATGCTTTCAGCGTGTATGTGACTTAGCGGCTTCGAGTATCGGCGACAGCTCACCCGCGTGAGCAACATAAATTCCAGGAAAGGTAATAAGACCCTGATGACTTTTACGAATCGCCCCCGCAATCTCCGATTTGCTTTCATTCTCTCCATTCTCGTAGTTCTTACTTTTCAACTTACAGCAATCGCAAAAAAACGCCAGCCAGCCAAACCCAAGCGCGCCGCGCGGGCCGAAAAATCAAAGAAGGTCTCTGCCAGAGATCGCCGGGGGAGCCGGAACGATCGGCTTTCAGCTAGGAACTCGCGCCGCGGCTCTAAGTCGCGCGTGACTGCCAAACTCTCGAAAAAAGAACTCAGACGCCAACGGAACATGAGCGCGCGGGAAAAGGCGTCGTCTCTGAAAGCGCTAGCTCGCAGGCTTGGCCGGCCGCTAACCAAGCGAGAGTTGCGGGCCGAGATGCGACGCAATGGCGCCCAACGTCGTCGCGAAATGCTGGCAGCTCGGCGTCGAGCCGAAGCTGCGCGTCGGGCCGCAATTGCTCGTCAGCGCGCCATTGAAAAGGCGATGCGGGATGAAGTGCAATCCTTCATCAGCAGAGACGATACGCAAGGTGAGGATCTTGAAGTGCGTCGTGCCGCAGTTAATGCGCTTGGCTTCCATGCCGGAACTGTAGTCGTCATGGATCCTATGAGCGGAAAGATCTACTCAGTCGTAAATCAGGAGTGGGCCTTGCGCCGTGGATTTAAACCATGCTCGACCATCAAGTTGGTTACGGGTGTGGCAGGGCTGGGCGAAAAAGTGATCAGCCCTTACGAAACCACCAACGTCTCCGACAAGTATCGTCTGGATCTCACCGATGCTTTAGCTTATTCCAATAACACTTACTTTCAACATATCGGTGGCCAGGTCGGCTACAACAAGATGATGAGCTATGCCCGCGAAATGGGCTTGGGCGAAAAGACCGGTGTCAACGCTCCCAATGAATATGCGGGAAGACTACCCGCCGAAAAGACCGGCTTCGCGCTCAATCGTATGTCTTCGCACGGCGACGATTTTGAGGTAACCGCTTTGCAGTTGGGCACAATGGTTTCGGCCATGGCCAACGGCGGAAAGTTGATGGTCCCTTACGTGCCGCGAACTGCGAAAGAGCAAGCTCAAGCCAAAGGCAAAGTTCGACGTGAGTTGGACGTCAGCCCGGAGAATTGGCGTCGCATGGTTCCGGGAATGGTCGGCGCGGTGAACTATGGCTCGGGCCGCAAGGCTTACGACCCGCTGCAAACGGTGGCCGGCAAAACGGGCACCTGCATTGGACAGGGAGCGTGGGTTGGTTTGTTCACCTCCTACGCGCCGCTCGCGAATCCCCGTTTGGCGGTGGTTGTCATCACCCGCGGCTCCGACGCTCGCAGTCATTTCCCGGCTGCGGTGGCGGGTCGAATTTATCGTGATCTAAATCGCCGTTTTGGTACGCCTATTCACCTGCCGGTGGCCCAGACGGATGCGAGTGACGACTCGAAATCAGCGGCCCTGAACGAAGAAGAAAAAGACGCCGCTGCAGAAGCTGCGGCAATAGAAGCTGCGGAGATAAACACGCTGGCGGCGGATGAGAACCTTGACGTGTCCGAGGTTCCGGCAGCCCAAACTGCCGCGCCGCGCAACACAGTCAAACGGGTGTTGATGCCAATTCCCAATCGTCCCGCTCCGGTCCAGAAAACAGGAGTTCCAACCACTTCAGCGCCAGCGAAAACTTCTGTTAAGCCAGCGACACAGCCTGATGACAGACAGCGCACGGCGCCACCAAAGAACCCCTAATGCAACCGAGTTGCAACCCTCGGAAAACCAACCAGCGCCGGAGGCTCGTAAACTTTACGAGATCCGGCGCGGTTGCTTTTTGAGGCCTTAGTTTCCTGCCTCGACAAGCATTCATCGCCTTGACAGGTGTCGAGAGTTGCAGGAATATTGCGGGCGTTCTTTTCAACTCAAATTTGCTTATATTGGGCTGTGTGGTTCCCTCCTTGACGCCACCGCAAAATCGGCAACCGAGTTTTATAAGTAGGCATCGTAGTGGGGCGCTATCGCCCGTGCTGCCAAGCCGCAGTTGGCCCCGCAAGCGTAGCTCAGAAAATGGAAGAGAGAACTGGGAGGCTTTGAGGTAATGAAAAAGATTATGGGCGTGATAACAACCTATGCGGGCGCTGCAGTCTTAGCAGCAAGCTTCGCTACTTTTGGTGAAGTGAAGGCTCAGACGCCGGCAACGTCACCGGCTCCGGCAGCGGCTCAGGGTGCTTGTAGTGCTGAGGCCAAACTAGCAATCTACAACGAATTTCGAGCAAACTTTAAGACCGATCAAGTGAAGGCGTATGACCTGGCGCAGAAGTATCTGGCTTGCCCTACCGCTGCGGGCGAAGAATCGATCGCCGCGTATCTCCGCGACAAATTTGTCGCTCCGATGGACAAAGCTCGGCGCCCGGAGAAGGTTTACGACTTGGTTTACACCAAGAAGGACTACACCAAGGCTTTCGAGTTGGGTAAGCAAGTACTGGCAGACGAGCCCGACAATCTTCGCGTGCTAACTGATCTTTCTTACGCAGGTTATCTCGCGGCAACGTCGAAAGTGGACACGTTCAATGCTGACACGTTGACGTATGCCCGAAAAGCGATTCAATTGCTACAGGCGGGAGGAAAGCTTGATAACTGGACGCCTTACAGTGGCAAAGACGAGGCGCTTGGTTATCTGAACAACACAGTCGGCGTACTGACCATCGATAAAGACCCATCTGATGCGTTGCGACACCTGATCAAGGCGGCGCAGCTTGACGGAAAACTCAAGACTCAGGCAGTTACGTATGGCGCGATTGGCGATGCCTATCAGAGTGGGCCATACGACAAGCTCTCCGCTGATTACAACGCAAGGTTCAAGGACAAGGATGAAACTCCCGAGAGTAAGTTGGCCCTCGAAAATCTGAATCAGGTAATTGACCGAATCATTGATGCCTACGCGCGCGCGGTTTCGCTAGCCGGCAACGATCCGGCTCTCCAGGCTCGGAAGAAGCTCTGGATGGATCACCTGACTGGGTTGTACAAGTTTCGTCACAAGGATTCCGATGCCGGCCTGACGGAGATGATTGCGAGTGTGATGTCTAAACCGTTGCCGGGGGAACCGACACCGATAACCACTCTGCCGGCGACTACGCCCTCAACCACTGGCACTCCCGTTTCAGGAACTGCGACGAGCGCGGGCAATGGAGCGGCGGCTACCAGCAAACCTGCAACTACCCCGGCGACGCCGGCAGTGACGACGGCGCCGAAAACAACAACCACTACGGCAACCACGACCACCGTGGTTAAGCCGAAGCCGAAGAACAATCACCCGAAGCCCAAAGCAAAACGACGCGGCTAACCAGTCGCCCAGCTGATTCTTTCAACCAAGCCGGAAGCCTGGCACCTGCCATCGCTTCCGGCTTTAGTTATAATCCGGCCTATCTTGAAGAGACCTGAGCCAACACCACCTGACCTCGACCACATCGAGTCTATTCTTGCTTACACTTTCAAGGATCGTGCGCTGCTGGAGCGGGCCTTGACGCATCGTTCGTGGGCGCACGAACAAGTCGTGCAAGGCAGCGACGATCTATCCCGCCAACTTCATAACGAGAACCTCGAGTTTCTGGGAGACTCCGTGCTGGGCCTGATCGTGGCGGATTATCTTTGCACGGCATACCCAAACGTGACGGAAGGTGAATTGTCTCGGATGAAGCATAGCCTGGTCAGCGCGCCCACGCTCGCCGCAGCTTCGCTCAGGTTGCAGCTCGGCGACTTCCTTCGCTTCGGCCGCGGCGAGGAAAAAAGCGGAGGGCGGCGAAAGGATGCATTGCTGGCGGATGTTTTGGAGGCATTGACGGGTGCGATATTCGTTGATGGCGGTTTGCCTGCGGCGACTGACTTTGTAAGACACGCGCTGGCTGATGAGTTGCGGACAGTGACCCCGGAGGCGGCGGCGGAATCAGACTATAAGACAATGTTGCAGGAAAAACTCCAGGCCGCACGTCGCACCGCTCCGCGCTATTCCGTGGTTGAGGCGCTTGGCCCGCCGCACCGGCGCACGTTCAATGTAGAAGTGGCCTGGGACACCGGCAGCGTGCGGGCACTGGGTCGATCCATCAAAATAGCCGAAGCCGCTGCCGCCAAAGAGGCGCTGGCATTTATGCAGCTTGAGGGTGAGTCCGCTTGACCACAGGCAACGAAGATATCTAGGATGATCCACAGATGACGAACAATCCTTCCAGCGGCCCCATTTCTCCTGCGCCTTCTGAAACAAAAGCGGAAAGCAAACCGTTTTCTTTTTCACGTATGTTCAATCGAAATGGGCACGGGAAAACGCCGGAACCGGAGACCAAGCCGAAAGGGCCAGCAAAGTCAGTTTGGCGCGAATACTTTGAGTCGGCAGTGGTCACCGTGATCATGGCGCTGTTTGGCATGACGTTCGTCGTGCAGGCGGTGAAGGTCCCGACTGGATCGATGCAGAATACGATCACCATCGGCGATCATCTTCTGGTCAATAAGTTCGTCTTCGCTCCCGGTGCCTCTTTGCCGTTTCTGCCGCAGCGCGAGATCAGGCGCGGTGACATTATCGTTTTTAAGTACCCCGGCAATAAGTATGATCCAAGCGGTGACGACAGTCCCACGAATAAACCAATCACCACGAATTATGTGAAACGAGTCATCGGCTTGCCTGGGGATCGCCTCAGAATGGAAGGCCGCACAGTCATTGTTAACGACCAGCCGTTGCCAGAACATCAAATCGAGGCCAACGACAAGAACGATCAAGCACCGCTGAAAATACTTAAAACTATTCCGCGCAAAGCCGGCGAGTCTTACGACGTTTACTACAGGCCTGACTTCGTGGAAGAACATTATCCGATCTTCACCGAGGAAGGCGACGGACGCGAGATTACGATTCCGGCCAACAATTATTTCGTGATGGGCGACAACCGCAACAACAGTCTCGACAGCCGCTTCTGGGGGTTCGTCCCGCGCGAGCTTGTGATTGGCCGCGCAATGTTTGTCTATTGGTCCTACGATGAAAGCGCGCCGCAGGGCAATTTCCTGTTCGACTTTTTCACGAATACGCGCTGGCGCCGGACAGGTACGATGGTGAAGTGAGGCTCTAATGCGAGCCGGTAATCAGAGAGCATTGGCCAGCGATCGTAAGCGTCCTTGCTGCGCGTTACTAGCTACCTCGTTTATTCTGCTGCTGTTTCCTCCCGCCGGTACCGCTCAAAAAAATCCGCGCCCAATCAAGCCAAAACCAAAGACCGAAGTTGCCAGCGAGCTGGCGAAGTCGAACAAGGAACTGGCGCGCCTCCAGGAAGAGTTCATCAAGGCAACTAAGGAATACAAAGCCAGCCTCGATAAGCTGCGCGCGAGTTACGAAAAGAATGTGGCCAAGGCTGAACTTGAGTTAACCAAATCCAAGGAACTCTTCGCCGCGGGATTGATTTCAAGAAACGATCTCGAGGCGAGCGAGCGCGCGGTGGCGGGTGTGAAGGACAAGGTAGCCGAGGTGGACCGGAACAATGCCGCTGCGGATAGCCAGATCGCCGACACATTGCTTGAGGCCCAGGCCGAAGCAAAGCTGCGCACAAGCAAACCAATTCCGAAAGGTGGCCTGGTCAGCACGGCGGCGATGATTCGCTTCAATGGTGGCGGCGCCTGGGTTTTGTCAGACGCCTGGAAGGTGCAGCGGTTCTTCCTGGACACATTCATGAAGCCTCTGCCCATCGCAGTGTTTGGCCAGGGCGCGATCCACGTTCGCTGGCGGCTGGACCATAACAATTCGATGGATGTCTCACTCCATCCTGACGGCGCGGAAGGGCAGGCGGTCCTCGGTTTCCTTCGCCGCAATGGAATTCCTTTTTTGGCGTTTCGCCAGGCCATCCCTGGCACTGCGACAGGGCCGCACATTCATATCGGACGCCCCTCGCACAGATATTGAACAGTTTGGAGCACCGCCTTCAGGCGGGTTCTTCCGGTTAACTGCCCGCCTGAAGGCGGTACGCCAAACGAGGCCGTCTTGCGATGGATCCAATCTTGCGCTTAAATCAGCTTATGTTTAAGACCATTGTCTGTTTGAGTGTCCTCGCCGCAGTTTCCTGCGGTTGTTCAAAAAACTCCGGAGCGGTTGGCCCAAGTTATCCGGCCGCGCAAACTCCGCCAGTTTCATCGCGCCCTATGCAGCCGGCCGCTGGCGAATTACGTTACACAGTGCCGGAAGGTTGGAAAACCGAGAGCCCGACTTCCGACATGCGCGCCGGCCAGTACAAACTTCCAAAGGCAGACGGCGATAGTGAGGACGCGCTCCTCGTCCTCTACTATTTTGGCCAGGGCCAGGGCGGGCCGGCCCAGGCAAACATCGACCGTTGGATCAATCAGATAACGCAACCGGACGGTGGGTCGTCTAAAGACCGAGCGAAGACCGGCAGCCTGACTGTTAACGGACTGCAGGTAAATACCGTGGATGTCAGTGGAAACTACTCCGGAGGAATGTCGCCGGATAGCGCTCCGGGAAATAGTCAATCCATCTATCGCCTGCGCGCCGCGGTCATTGACACACCGAAAGGTTCCTACTTTGTGAAACTCACCGGGCCAGAAAAAACTGTCAGCCGTTGGGATCAGGCCTACACGGAATATCTCAAATCGTTTTCGTTTAGGTAATGAGTTGGCTGCTAACGAAACCCACCCCATCGTTCTCTACGACGGCGTTTGCGGCCTCTGCAACCGCCTGGTCCAGTTTGTGTTGCAGCGCGACGTCCACGATCGCTTTCGCTTTGCGTCCTTACAAAGCGAGTTTGCCGAGACGCTTCTCAAAAGACATGGAGCCGACGCGCGCGACCTTGATACGTTCTATGTCGTGATTGATCACCGGCAACCTGGCGAGCGCGTGCTAATGCGATCTGATGCGATCCTGCACGTGCTCAATACGCTCGGCGGCGTGTGGAGATTGGCTGGTGCGGGCCGCGTCCTGCCACGATTCTTGCGGGATGGGCTGTACCGGATAGTTGCGCGTAATCGTTACCGAGTTTTCGGAAAACATGAATCGTGCCTGTTGCCTTCGCCGGAGCATCGGGCGAAATTCCTCGACTCATAGGTCACAACGGCGTCCCGTTTGTGGGCCACGCGCAAGATGCGCGTCCGCTCAATAAAATTGCTTAACCTTTTTCCGCTCCTGAGATAGTATTCTGTCTCTCCACATGCTGACCGAACGAGGGTCTCCCAAGGGACCTCGGCAGTTAAGAACAACTAAAGTCAGGATCTTCGGCGCGGGTTGGCCCACGAGTGGCCCGGGTTTGTCCAAACTGAAGGGCCTACAAAACGATTATGAAAAAACTTTTGCTCATCCTTGCTGTCGTCACCGTCTATGTTTTGCATCAGGACTTTTGGAACTGGCGCACGGCGTACCCGTTGGTGTTTGGGTTCGTTCCCATCGGACTCTTCTATCAGGGCTGCTTCTCGGTCGCTGCTTCGCTGCTAATGTGGATGCTGGTGAAATTTGCCTGGCCGGGACATCTGGAACGTGAGGTTGGAGAGAACGCTTCCGAGGAGGACGCCCCCAAGTGATTCCAGCAATCGTTGTCTTCATTTACCTCGCAGTCGTACTTTACATCGGCATTTTTGCTTTCCGTCGATCCAAGGGAAAGGAGAAGGCCGAAGACTACTTTCTTGCCAGCCGCTCGCTTGGTCCGTTCGTTTTTTTGTTCTCGCTTTTCGGCACAAACATGACGGCCTTTGCGATCCTGGGGTCGTCAGGCCACGCCTTTTCAAATGGCATCGTGACTTTTGGCTTGATGGCGTCGTCCTCAGGGCTCGTAATCCCGCTGTCGATTTTTTTCATTGGGACGCGCGTGTGGGCGCTGGGTAAGAAGCATGGCTTTATGACGCCGGTGCAGATGTTTCGCGATCGATGGGAATGTGGACACATCGGCACGGTGATTTTTGCGGTGCAGGCGGTCCTGCTGGTTCCTTACATCATCATTGGCATCATGGGCGGCGGGACCACACTGAATACAATTAGCGGCGGGTTTGTGCCTTATTGGTTTGGCGGCGCGATCGTGGCGATGGTCGTAATGAGCTACGTTTTCTTTGGCGGCATGCGCGGCACTGCCTGGGTCAATACATTTCAGACTGTTCTATTTTTAACCTTTGGCGCGGTGGCCTTGATTGTCATTGGCGTGGGCATGGGCGGCTTTCGCAACGCCGCGCAATCGATGCTGGCAGCGCCCGCGCTCGCTCCGCTAATGACTCGCGAGCGAATCTCGCCGCTTTATTTTTTTAGTTACACCTTCATTCCGCTTTCGGCCATCGCCTTTCCGCATATCCTGATCTTTTGTTTGACGGCGCGCAAGATGGGCCAGTTTAAGAAGACAGTAATCTTCTACCCGCTCTGCATCATGGCGATCTGGTTGCCCTGTGTGTTTCTGGGAGTGATGGCAAATCGTGTGACTGACGTTCCGGAGATACGCGCGAAGCAGGAAGCGCGGCGCGTTTTAGCCACACAGGGAAAGACGATGGCTCCCGAGGCGCGTGATGAGTTGCGCGAGAAGGCCGCGGGCGACGACGTGATCATGATTTTGCTCAAGCGGTATGCGCCGTTTTGGTTAGCCGGACTTCTCGGCGCGGGAATTATGGCCGCAGTGATGGCCAGCGATTCGCAAATACTCGCGCTCTCTACGATGTTTACCGAAGATGTGTTCGCCTTCTATGGAGGCAAGCGGCGATTCGGGGAAGGGGTGCAGATTCAGACCGGCCGCATCTTCATCGTGCTGATCACGATGTTCGCTTACGCTGTTGCTTTGCGCGCGCCCGAGACTATTTTTGAGCTGGCGATCCAGTATGCGTTTTCTGGCTACGCAGCGCTTTCGCCGCTGCTGGTCGCGGCACTCTTCTGGAAGGGAAGTACGAAGTGGGGCGCACTGGCAACAACCGCATGGACTGCCGCCGCCGTAGTTGCTGTAGCTATCTTTCAGCACAGCGTGCCGGCGCCCGCGCCTGGGCCAGCCACGCTCGTTTGGTCTTTGGGAGGCTGGGAAGTTTTAACGAGAACTCCCGGAGGCACTGCGGTGTTTGGCTTTATGCCAGTAGTGCCGATGGTGATCGTTTCGGCGCTGTTGATGATTGTGGTGTCGATGCTAACGCGAAAACCGAAGGATGCGACGATCGCCAAGTATTTTGAGTCGGCTCGTTAACGTGACGATGACGACTTAGCGCTCGAGGCGGTTCCTATTTCGTCGAGTTCCCGTTAGGCCTTTCACTGAAATAACGGTCAACGACAGCCACTAAGTTCCTCAGACTCTCATCAGTCTTCTTCACGTTCTCTTCCGTACGCATCTGTGAATCGACAAGCGCGGCAATCTTTGCGTCGAGATCGTCTGCTCGCTGTCCGTTGGCTTCGAACCGGTCACGCGTGGCCTGAGCGAAACGGACAACAATATCCTCAAGTTGGCCCAGCCGGGCCACACTTCGCGCTTGTTCCTCGAGGATAAACTGCATTTGCCTTTCTATGTTCTCGCTCGCCACTTCTTTAACCCTCTCACAGCGACCTTCAGGCGCAGTCTACCGAAACTATCGATAGTATCCAAGGGCAGGTCAACCGGGCGGTACACTGCCGTCGTTGCCGAAGTTCTTGCTTTGCCGGACAGTCATCTGGTCTGTCCTATTCCCCCAAATCAATGCTTACTACAAACAGGGACAGGCAAGAATGCCTGTCTTATTTCATCGTCTCGTCGCGTTTGGCCTTAAACTCCGTGCCGGCTTTCCACTCAGGATACTTCTCGCCTTGTGCCACGCGGTACCCAATGGTCGTTAACAACTGGGCATCGTCCACTGCGCCAGCCAGGTCCCAGTCTGGTTTAATCTCGTCCGAGACTTTGTGATAGTCCTTTGCGGTGTACTCATCGCGCTTCTGTTTACTGTAAGCCTCGTCTTTGCCGACATAGTTTGTGCCCGAATCAGTGTAGAGCGCGGGCACGCCCTGCTTCGCAAACTCGAAGTGATCCGAACGGTAGTAGAAACCCTTTTCAGGTTCAGGGTCGGGATTTACTGTGCGGCTCTGCGCAGTTGCGGTCTCGCGCAACAGATCTACGAGCGAGCTGTTGTCGTCGCCGACCATCGTGATGTCTTTGGTGCGTCCCCATTGATTGACGCCGTCCATGTTGATATTCGCCAGCGTCTTATTCAGCGGGTAGAGCGGATTCTCCGCATAATACTTTGCGCCCAGCAATCCCTTTTCTTCAGCAGTGACGGAGAGAAATAGAACTGAGCGTTTCGGAGGCGCGGCGAGCTTGGTAAACGCTTCGGCAATTTCCAACAGCGCCGCCGTCCCGGAAGCATTGTCGAGCGCGCCGTTAAAAATCTGGTCGCCAGGAAGTTTGGGATCGCGGCCGAGATGGTCCCAGTGGGCCGTGTAAATCACGTACTCGTTTTTCAGCGCCGGATCGGAACCTTCAACCTTGGCCACCACATTGGCCGAATTGATCTCGCGCAGTTCGTTCTTTACGCCCAGGTTTGCTTTGGCGTTTAAAGCCACGGGCTTGAAGTCCTTTTTGACGGCGGCTTTCTTGAGTGCGTCGAAGTCCTGTCCACTAGCCGCGAATAGTTCCTTAGCGCGGTCGGTAGTAATCCACGACTCGACGGCGACACGGCCCATATTTTTGTCGGGCCGTTGAATATCGAAATTCTCTCGACCCCAGCTTCCCGAAACAACTTCAAATGGATAACCCGCCGGTCCCGTCTCGTGAATAATGATCGCCGCCGCAGCGCCTTTGGCTGAGGCGATTTCATATTTGTAAGTCCAGCGGCCGTAGTAAGTCATGGCCTTGCCCTTGAACATCTTGTCGTCAAGCTTCGCGGCATCGGCGGCGTCGGGCACCGCCGGATCATTGATCAGCATGACGATCGTCTTGCCCTTCACGTCCACGTCTTTGTAATCGTCCCAGCCGAATTCCGGCGCGACCACGCCGTAACCAACAAAAACCAGGTCGGAGTTTTCAACTTTCGACTCCGGCGCATAGCGGCGCGAGACGCTCACGTAGTCTTGCGGAAACTTCAAATCAATCGTCTTCCCACCAGCGACGAACGAAGCACTCGTGGTCGCCGTCATACCGGCGAGGGGAACCTTCTGCACGTAGGTCCCATCGGGATTGCCGGGCTTGAGGCCGAGGCGCTGAAATTGTTCGGTCAGGTATTTCACCGTTAGCTCTTCGCCCTTCGTGCCTGGGCCACGTCCTTCATACTCATCGCCGGACAAAACCTTCGTGTGTTGCATGATGTCGGCAGCGTTGATGGAATCAAGTGCGGACTTCAGCTCGTTCGTTGGTGGGGCCTCGGTGCAAGCGACGGCCAGCGAAAGAACTACTGCGGTTAGCAGAGAGATAAGAGTGCGCTTCGTCATGATCTACATGCCTCGTCTCTATTTTGGATTGGAAGTTGGAACGGACTGTTTCTATTCCGAAATGGGGCGCAAGTCAAACGTCACAAGACTCAGGTGGTTCAGAGTACAAGCTTTAGTTTGCTCTCTCCCCAAACGCGCAAGCTAAAGCTTGTACTCTAAACGCCTGACCTCAACCGCTCAGCCGAAGCAGTGGAGCCGTCCGTCCTGTCCACCGATGACGATGCGGCCGCGGGCGATAGCGGGTGATGACGAAAGCGGCGCGCCGGCATCAAACTCCCAAAGCTTCGCACCTGTGCTTAAGTTCAAGACATAAAAGCGTCCATCGTTGGAACCAACGAAAACTCGCGAGCTGGCAATCGCCGGAGAAGATTCCACGCGCGCGCGAGTAGCAAAAGTCCAAACGCTTTTTCCATCCGGAGTCAATCCGTGAATTAGCTTGTCGCGACCGCCAATCACCACGCGATCCGCGGTTACTGCGGCGGACGAATAAAAAGGAAACTTGCGCTCCGGATGCTGATAACGCCAACCCACTCGCCGGGTGTTTACGTCAACCATCAATATCTCGTTATCAAATGTTCCGTAAAAGGCAGACGTGCCGCGGATCGCGGGCGAGGCACCGGTGTAGGCGTCGGAAGAAACACTGAAAATTTGTTTGCCGCTTGAGATACTGACCCCACGAAAGAGTTCATCGCAGCCGGCAATGAAGGCTAGGTCGCCAGCGACGCTGGGAGTGGAATGGACTGCGCCGTTGGTTTTAAGTTTCCAAAGCAGCGAACCGTCGCGCGTCGACAAGCAATATAAGTGCTGATCGTAGGAACCAATCAAGACCCGGTCGCCCACAACCACGGGCGACGATTTGATTTCATTGCCCGCCTTGAACGCCCAAATCTTTTTTCCGTCCGTCGCGTTGACAGCATGGAGCCAACCGCCCAGGTCGCCGATGTAGACTACACCGCGGCTGTAGGCAGGAGATGATTCGCCGATGGGGGCGTCGATTTTGTATTTCCAATAGACGGCGCCGTTTTCGAGATTGAGCGCGGTCAGTTCGCCTTTCTGCGAGCCAATGAAAACCGTACCGCCCACAATCGCCGGCGACGACTCAATTGAATCGCTGGCGTCGTAGGTCCACAGGTGGCGGATGTTTTGCGGCACACTTGATTGAGAGACGCCGGTCAGATTCGCGTTACCGCGAAACTGCGACCAGTTATCTGCCGGCGCATCCTGCGCGCGAGATGCGGAAGGAAAAAGGCAAAGGATCACCAGAAATAAGATAGGTTTAAAGCGATCCACTAAGTCACACGAAATAACACTAAAAACTCTTCGTGTTGATTCGTGTCGTTCCGTGGATCGTAGGTCTTTCGTTTTATCGTGGTTAAGTGTTCCTAAAACGCGCACTGGTACACCTCCATCGCGCCTGCTTTATCAAACGGTCGGGGATTGTAGGTTCCGGTCCATTGCTCCGCGGCGTCAGAAGCCAGAGCCGCGAGGTCTTCTGGAGCCACGCCGCTCTTGCTCAAGCTGCTGCGAAGTCCACCCGCAGTCGCGAGTTCTTCCAGCCTGCCGGCAAGTTCCTCGGCCGCGTGTGTTCCGGCAAATCTTTGCGGATCACAAGACGCGTTTAATAGCTCCTGGTAGCGTTCCCCAGCCGCGGAATAGTTCCAGCGGACTACGCTGGGAAGCAGCATCGCGATCGCGGCGCCATGCGCTGTGCCATAACGCGCCGTCAGCGGATTCGCGCAGGCATGGGTTGCGCCAAGCATTGAGTTTTCGATTGCGACGCCGGCGAAGTAGGCACCGAGTTGCATGGCTCCACGCGCCTCGATGTTCTTGGGTTGGGCGAGTACCGTTTCGTAATTGGCTTCCAGCAGCGCCCACGCTTGGCGAGAGAAAACTTCAGAAAATGGGTTGCGATTAAGACTGACGTACGTTTCAACCGCATGCGCGATGGCGTCGAAGCCGGAGGTCGCGGTGATTGAGTGCGGCTGGGAGACTGTCAGCGCGGGATCGAGCAGGGCAATGCGAAACCCTGCGTCGGGATTGCCACAGGCCATCTTCACGCCCGATTCGGAATCAGAAATTAGAGCGTAGGTCTGCGCTTCGCTGCCGGTGCCCGCAGTCGTGGGAATGCCAATCATCGGCAGCAGCGGCTGCGAGGCTTTGCCGTGGCCCTGGTAGTCGCGCATCTCGCCGCCGTTGGTCAGCAGGAAATTAATTCCCTTGGCGCAGTCGAGAGAACTTCCGCCGCCGAGACCGATTATCGAATCAATGTTTTGTGATATTGCGGCGGTGCGTCCTGCTGTGACCATCGAGCTGTCGGGGTTCACGTCGAAATCGTGGAAGGCGAAAACTTCGACGCCCGCGCTTCGCAAAGGCGCGAGCGCTTCATCAACATGGCCGGAAGCGACGAGACCATGATCCGCCACTACAAGAGTTCGACGAAATTCGAGTTCGCGAGCTAATTCGCCGAGACGGCCGATCTCGCCCGCTCCAAAAATCACCCGTGTTTGGAGTTGAAAATCGAAACTGTTCATTAGGATGTGACTCTTGGAACCACTTGCCACGTCAGGGAACTTGGCTAACCCGGAACGGGTTGCGTCCTCCAGCCCAACGTTGCCGGTTCGGCTACGTTGGGTCAATCAGGTTTCAAAAGTCTCCAACCGCAACGCGATTGCGTCAGTTGTTCGCTACACGAAGCAGAGGCAACCGCGTTGCGGTTGAGACATCTCAAATGCTGCTGGTTCCCAGGGTAGCCGCGACGGCAACCCTTGGGCTTTGATATGCAACCGCGTTGCGGTCAAAACCCCACTTTGCCAACTCGCTAACTGACCCGATTTCTCACTTCGCTGCCGCAGGCGGTTTCGCTGCCGGTGCCTCTGCCAACGCGTAAATCTGGTTACGGTTCGTGATATAGATCGCGCCATTGGCTGGAACGGCAGTCGAATACACGGAGCTGCCCATGTTGATCTCAGCAATAACCTTTTTCGTTTTGCCTTCCTGCATGATCACGACGTCACCGTCCTCGTCGCCGAGGTAAATCTTGCCATCGACCAGCAAAGGCGAACCCCAAACTGCGGCGAATAGATCGTGGACCCAATAGACAGCGCCGGTCTTCGCATCCAACGCGTGCAGGAAACCGCTGAAGTCTGCCTGATAGACGATGCCGTCCTTAATCGCCGGAGTGGAGATCGAACGGCGAATTTTGTCGTAGTGCCAGAGCATGCCGGTCTTGGTGATGTCGCCGCGCTTAGTGGCGTCGATGCAATACATGTGGCCCACGCCCTCGCCGTGTTCCGGATCCTGGCCATTGGCGATGTAGACCTTCTCTTCGTAAATCACCGGCGTGCTGATCACTTCATTACGCGTCTTGGGCCAGACGGAATCCTTTGGATTCAGGTCAAACTCCCAAAGCTTCTTCCCTGTCAGCGCTTCGTAGCCGCGAATCCAGCCATCGCCCTGACCGTGTATCACCTGGAGAACGCCGCCGATAGTGCCCACCGTGGGCGAAGACCATTGACCATGCAGGATGCGCTCCTCGACGGAGTTTTCTTCCCACACGAGTTTGCCGGTCTTCTTATTGACGGCAATGATTGGCGGCGCTTTAGGCGCGGGGACGTTAACGTGGCTTTCGTCCTGGCCGTTTGAAGTGCTGATGAAAATCAAATCACCATGGGAAACGGGCGACGAGTTAGCCAGGTTGTGCGGCAGGGCGCCGACCTCTTCGATCATGTCGAAGCGCCAGACTACGTCGCCATTGAAATCGCCGGTCAGCTTTTCATCGGTCACTCCGTCGTTTTCCTTGTCACGAAATCCCTGCGTGTCGAGGCAGACGAGTTCGGCGCGGTTGGAAACGTAGTAAAGCCGATCGCCTTCGACCAGCGGCGACGAGGCGACGCCCTGATACGGCCAATCATTCACGCGACCCGCCGCCAGCTTGTCGTGGACCATCTGCCACATAAACTCGCCGTCTGATTCGCGAAAGGCCATGACCACGCCTTTGTCGCCAGTCACCTTTGGATCCCGTAGTCCTTCGTTGTTAGTGCCGACGAAGACCAGGCCGCCAGCGACGACGGCGTTCCCGTATGTCTGCGAACCGAGTTGGGCCACCCACTTGACGTTCTTCTTCGTCTTTACGTCCCAGGAAATGGGCAGGCCTTTCATGTTTGAGATCATGTTGCGATCCGGCGTGCCGCCCCACATGGGCCAATCGCCTTTGCCGGGATCGGAAGCGGCGGCAAACGGAGAAAGGAGACAGGAGACAGAAGTCAGAATGACAACTGCCAACACGGCTCTGGCTAGAATCCTCCGGCGATCAACTATGCGACCACGACTTCTGGATTCTGACTTCTGTATTCTGAATTCTGTTTTTTTCATTTGTTTGAATAGACCTTTAAATTATCAAAATAAATTTCCGCCAAACCGTTACCGAAAATCCCCGGCGCACCCTGGCGATTGGGAATTGGATCGATTCGTTCGATCATCCAGTCAGCGGGTTCCGTCTCGCTCGCCAGCCAGACTTTGCCGCGCGCCCTCACTTTTCCATCGGGCAGATTTTCGACCTGCAACTTCAGCCGATACCACGTGTCAGGTTTCCAGGCAAAGGGGATTGCGACAGTGCGCGCGGTTTCCGGTTGCCAGGGCTCGAGGTGGAGCTTTTGACTATTGCCATAGAGCGCCAGCACATAACGTTGCGCGATCATGCCCGCGTCGCCTTGTTGCCGGCGCCTTACCGTCGCAAAGACATCACCCTCGACCGTGTAATTAGAAAAATCAGACGGACCAAAATAAGCGCGGGCCCGCGTCAAAAGCGACGAACCCTCCGTCGTTTTGACGAACACTTTGT
>JANMVC010000293.1:0-3414 GCA_031392315.1 Pyrinomonadaceae bacterium
CGAGAAAGACCTCCGCATCCGCTTCCGCATCGACGGCGTGCTCTACGACGTGATGCACCCGCCACTGCGTCTGCGCGACGCGCTGGTTTCGCGCATCAAGATCATGTCGAAGCTCGACATCTCTGAAAAACGCTTGCCGCAAGACGGACGCATCAAGATCAAAGTAAAAGTCGACGCTCGCTCACGCGAACTCGACTTCCGCGTTTCCACCTTGCCGACTCTCTTTGGCGAGAAAGTTGTGCTTCTTCTGCTCGACAAAGAAAACCTGATGCTCGACATGACCAAGCTGGGCTTTGAACCAGAGTCTCTGGTCAAGTTTCAGCGCAACATCTCGAAGCCTTACGGGATGGTGCTGGTGACGGGCCCGACAGGAAGCGGTAAGACGAACACGCTCTACTCGGCGCTGCAATCGCTCAACACCGTCCAGACAAACATCATGACCGCCGAGGATCCGGTCGAGTTTAACCTGATGGGAATCAATCAGGTGCAGATGAAAGAACAGATCGGACTTAACTTCGCCGCCGCGCTCCGATCCTTCCTGCGCCAGGATCCAAACATCATCCTCGTCGGTGAAATTCGCGACTTCGAAACCGCCGAGATTGCGATCAAGGCCGCCTTAACCGGCCACTTGGTGCTTTCCACGCTTCACACCAACGACGCGCCGTCCACGATCTCCCGCCTCATGAACATGGGTATCGAGCCTTTCCTCGTGGCCACCAGCGTCAACCTCATCCAGGCCCAGCGCCTCATTCGCCGCGTCTGCAAGGATTGCAAACAGGAACACGCCACGCCCCCCGAAGCGCTCATGGAAGTTGGTTTCTCTGCTGACGATGCGAAGTCGCTGAGGACCTTTAAAGGAAAGGGTTGCTCCACCTGTAACAACACCGGCTACAAAGGCCGCATCGGCCTTTACGAAGTAATGGAAGTTAACGACGACATTCGCGAGCTGATCCTGATTGGCGCTTCATCGCTGGAACTACGCAAGAAGGCGGTTGAAGACGGAATGATCACGCTGCGCGAGTCGGGACTGCAAAAGGTCCGTGCCGGCGTCACCACGCTCGAGGAAGTTGTTCGCGAGACGGTGGCCTAACCGAAAGAGGTAATTGATTATGTTGCGAACAGTAACGCTATCGCTTTTGATGTTGTTTTCAGTCGTAGTCATGCTGCCCTTCGCCAGTTCAACGGCCCACGGGCTACGCCAGAACTCGGCGTCTCAACAGCAGCGACGCTACCGCCGCCATTCGCGCGCCTGGTGGCGACGTTACCGCGCTCGTTTGCGTCAACGTCGCGCCGAAGCGCGTGCACACCGCAGCTCGCCGCTGAACGCGGGAACGCCGACAGTAAACAACGGCTTCGCTAGTCCTGCTTTGCAAGCACTTCCCGCGGGCTGGAGCAGCTCTTTGGCCAGCGGTGGCGAAGTGAAATTCAAAACTGAAGCCAGCGCGCCTTTGCTCGGCCAGGCAAGTTTGGCTGTAGTCGCGCGCAGCCGGCCCAATCCTGCCTACCTGACGCAGCGCGAACAGAGCCGCATGCTATCCGGTGTTTCCTTCTCCGAACTGCGCCGGATCGTGATCGACAAAATGATCAATGCCGGCGGTTGGGTGACCAACGATTTCGAACGCCAGATTGACGGCGGGCGGGTTTTCACTGTGATCGCGCAAACGCCCGGTGACGGCCGCTCCCCAGACAAGTCCTGGAATTTTTACTTCGCTGAAGTTGATGGACAAATCTACAGCTTGACCATCAACACCCCTACACAGTTTTCCGATCGGCTTGCGGGCGAAGGCGAGAAGTTTATTTCCTCGTTGCGCGCCAAAGCTCAGGCCAGCCGCCAAAAGTCGACCGAGAAAACAAAGTAAGCATTAATCATCCTTCAAGGTTTTGAGGAGCCAGCCTCGATGTCAACAAACGAAACTGCCCAGCCCATTTCCCTCTCCGAGCTTTTGCGGAAACTTTCCGAGCTCGGCGGTTCGGACCTGCACATCACCACCGGAACCGCGCCGCAGGTTCGCGTTGACGGCCACTTGCGCCAGCTTGAAGGCTACCGCCAGATGACCTCGGGCGACACCAAACAGCTTGCTTACTCCGTGCTCACTGACGCGCAGAAGCATCGCTTTGAAGAACAACTGGAGCTCGACTTCTCTTTCGGCGTCAAAGGTCTCTCCCGCTTTCGCGCAAACTTATTTAACCAGCGCGGCGCGGTCGGCGCAGTCTTTCGCGCCATCCCCTACGAGATCAAACCCTTCGAGGAACTCGGTCTGCCCGCCGTTGTTCAGAAACTTTGCGATAAGCCCCGCGGCTTAATCCTGGTTACTGGCCCAACTGGTTCCGGCAAATCCACCACGCTGGCCGCGATGGTAGACAAGATCAATCGTGATCGACACGAGCATATTCTGACCATCGAAGACCCGATTGAATTCCTGCACAACCACAAAGGCTGTCTGGTTAATCAACGCGAAGTAAACGCTGACACCCACGGCTTTTCTCAGGCCTTGCGCACTGCGCTGCGACAGGATCCTGACATCGTGCTGGTAGGTGAAATGCGCGACCTCGAAACGATTGAGTCGGCCCTGCGCATCGCGGAGACCGGCCACTTAACCCTCGCCACCCTGCACACAAACTCCGCCGCCTCGACAATCAATCGCATCATCGACGTCTTCCCTTCCGACCAGCAGTCACAAATTCGCGCGCAGCTTTCCCTCGTGCTCGAAGGCATTCTTTGTCAGGCACTGCTGCCTCGCGCCGAACAAAGCGGACGCGCCATGGCCCTGGAAATTCTGATTCCCAACGGCGCCATCCGAAATTTGATCCGTGAAGACAAGGTCCATCAGATCTATTCGATGATGCAGACCGGTCAGGACAAATACGGCATGCAGACTTTCAATCAGGCGCTCGCCACGCTGTATCACAAGCGACAGATCACGATGGATACAGCCCTGCAGCGCTCTTCAAACGTTGACGAACTCAAGGAACTGATCGAGCGAGGTTCGGGAGTAAACGTCAACAGCAACGGCAACAACACGCCAAAGAATCCGAGCCCTTACGCCCAGGCGCGGCCAATCGGCACCCGACCAGCAGTTTAACTAATCGAACCCCCTGGAGCTTTCAGCTATGCCTACTTACGTATTCAAAGGCCGCAACAAACTTAACGAGATCATCGTTGGCGAACGTGTCGCCGACAACCGCGAAGCGCTGCGCCAGATACTTCGCCGCGAGCAAGTCACGCTCACGTCCGTGAAAGAAAAGGGACGCGAGATTGGCATTCCCAAGCTTGGCGGGCGCAAGAAAGTTAAAGCGAAAGATCTCTCCATCTTCACGCGCCAGTTTTCGGTGATGATCGACGCCGGTCTGCCGCTCGTGCAGTGTCTCGAAATTCTGGGCCAGCAGCAGGACAACAAACACTTCCAGCAGGTC
>JANMVC010000321.1:0-2866 GCA_031392315.1 Pyrinomonadaceae bacterium
CTTCAGATTAGCTCCGCACCGATTGCAGTAACTCAATTCCTGCGTGACTTCCACCCCACACGACGCGCAATACATATTCATTTACCTCTGGCTGGCTTACGACACAACGGTCCGGTAAGTTCACAGACTTGCGGCGCTAAACCGTGGCACGCGCATCTTGCGCGTGATTCACGGGCGGGACTGCCGGTGCCACTAATAACGCTCATCTGACGGTAGCCAGGCACTCAATCTCCACACGCGCGTTAAGTGCCAGCCCGCTCACGCCGAATGCACTGCGCGCGGGCAAGCGATCCCTGGCGAAGTAAGTGACATAAACTTCATTCATCGCGCCCCACTCGCCCATGTCAGCCAGCATCACCGTACATTTCACCACCTCGTTTAATGACGACCCATTTCGCTCGAGGACGCTGCGGATGTTCTCCAGCGTCTGCTTCGTCTCAGCCTTGATGCCGCCAGAGACGAGCCCCGCGGCATCAGTTCCTAATTTGCCGGACAGGTACAGCATGTTGCCGACGCGCACCGCTTCCGAGAATGGCACGGGGCGCGTGCTGGCCGACGGCAGATACTTAACTTTCGGCAATATGCTTTTCGACTCACGAGCGCCGCGCGCGGGTCGCGGTGGCTTTTTCTCTTGACCGTGAGCAAGCGAACTGAAAAACACACCAAGACAGAAGATCGCGATGAGTTTGGTGGCAGGTTTCATAATGTAATCTCCCAGCAGGCCCGCGCGCGGGCGGTGCTCGCCTCTAAACGAACGAATGGGCGGCCTGTTAGAAATGCTTTTCAGTAAACAATCGAAGGAAGAAATGCGCCGGCAGGTTCATTGTATAAGCCGGTACTCATCAGCGTCATCGGCTGAATCACGCGCAAGCCCTGGCTCAGGCACCAACGCATCAGTTCAGCGTTACGCGTCGGCAACAGAAATCCTGGCCCAGGAAAAGCTGGGGCCGCACCGATAAGCGCCTTCAAGTCTTCGTTGCTTTCGCCCACTGCGTGGCCAAAGAAACCGACCAGAGTTGCGTAGCCACTTACACGGCCATGATGCTCAACCACAGTGGCGGTTCCTTCACTGATAGCGTTGAGCAGCTCTATGGAGCGGGTGTGACCATGAATCCTGATACACAGTTGATTGCAAGCATCGAGGTCGGCTTCAGTAGCCGGACGAACTGCGTAGCTTTCCAGCACCAACCCGAGCGCGTTGCCTTGCATAGTTGAAAGTGGCTCGCGCGTATCGAACCCGAGCTTGGTGTAGAGCGAAAGCGAGCGGTTATGGTAAGCGGCCTGAATCAGACGGACGCCGGCGAAACCGCGGTCCTGCGCCCGCCGCAACACGTCGTCCATCAATCGCCTTCCGACCGCGCTGTTCTGCGTCGCAGGATTGATGGTGATTGGGCCGACACCGGCAATCACACCATCCTCCCAAAGGAAATTGCTGCCCGCTATTTGCCCGTCGACTTCGGCCACTACCGAATAAATGTCCGGGCGTGAATACAGCATAGTCAATAATCCGATCGCCGCTTCCGGGTTAGGAAAATCATGCGGGAAGTTGTGCTGATCGGAAATCTTTCTGAAGGCTTCATAACAAATCGAGCCGCAGGTTGCGGCATCGTCGGCTGTACCGGGCCGTAGTTTGAGGTCCATCGAAACATCCTCGCTACTGAAATTTCAGGATTACCGTATCAAAGGCCGCAAGCGAACGGGCCTCAGCCGGGCGGTTGAGAGACTATAAATTGAGATGGCCGATCAGTAAAATCCTTCAGCGGCCCTGGAGTGGCAAACGAAACGCGGCCATCTCCTCGCCATTGCGAACCAGCAGCACATCACCGGCCAGCACCGGGTGGTTCCAGGTCTTGCCTTTGATCGCCGGGAACCGCGCGAGTTCGGTAAACTGCGCGGGCGTGGCTCCTACCAGCGCGAGTTCACCCGTCTCTGAAAGCACCAGCAACAAATCCTGATCAGGCAATAGAACTAGTTGGCCGTTGCCGTAGCGGCCGCCCTTCCATTTTCCATTTCCATCTTTCAAGTCAGCGCAGGCGATGCTGCTGCCGGAGAAGCCGAACGCATGGCCTTTGTGAACGACGAAGTCGCTGAAGTAGGGATTTACGCCATACGATTCCCAGCGTTCGGAGGCGGTCCATCCACCGGCGCCGAGCGCGAGCGCAATGCGACGCATGGCGTTTCCTTCGCCGTCGTGCGTCAGCACGTCGCCTTCCGCGGTCAAGGCCGGTTGCACAATGCGGGTGCCGGATGGTAGTGGATGCTCCCAGAGTTTCTTGCCGTCTTCCGGCGCGAAGCTGGTCAGGCCAGTCCCATTCAACATCAGAATCTGAGGGACGCCCTGAATCGTCGCCAAATGCGGCGAACTGTAGCCCGAACCGTTGGCTGGTCCAACCCAACGCGGCTCACCGGTGGCGGCATCGTAACCGGCGAGCGTGCCGGCGGTGGCGACAGCTACGACGTTGCCGACCACCAAAGGAGAACTCGCGAATCCCCAGCCCGGCGTTTTCGTCTTGGTGTCAGTCGCTGCGTTGCGCGACCAGATCACTTTGCCGCTGAGGGCATCGAGCGCGTTCAGGATTCCGGTCCCGCCCATGGTGTACACGCGCCCGTTGCTGAGCGTCGGAGTGCCGCGCGGACCGGCGCCGGCGTTTGATTCCCAAAACCGCGCCGCGTCCTTATGCTTCCAAACGGGCCGGCCTGTAGACACGCTGTAGCAGGAAACGATCTCATCAGCGCCGCGCTGCTCCTGCGTGTAGAGCAGGTCGCCGCTAACTGCAAACGACGACCAGGCAGGGCCGATGGGGCGACGCCATAATTCGACGGGCGGCGACTTCGACCAGTCTGTCGCGATTCCTGCGCCATGCAC